>CAIQEX010000377.1 GCA_903870955.1 uncultured beta proteobacterium | reverse complement strand
AGTGCGCTTGACCAGATCACCGGTGCGCTTGAAGGCATTTTCATTAAACAAAGCCATCATGCAGCCTTTCCAACACGGCCTTGGCGCAAGGCGGTAATCACCTGCTCCTTAGGTCCATCCGCCACAATGCGCCCGCCATCCATCACGATGATGCGGTCCACCAAATCCAGCAGCGCTGTGCGGTGGCTGATGAGCAGCACCGTCTTGTCTTTGGCAAACGCCGTCAAACGCTGCTTGATGTCTTCCTCGCTGGAATAGTCCATGCTGGAGGTCGGTTCATCCAACAGCAGGATGGGCGGGTCGTTAATCACCGCGCGGGCAATCGCCACGCCCTGGCGCTGTCCGCCCGAGAGCGATTCGCCGCGCTCGCCGACCACCATTTCAAAGCCCTCAGGGTGGTGATTGACCAGCGTCAGCACACCGCCAATTTCAGCGGCCCGCACGATGTCTGCGTGCTGCGCCAGGGGTGCGCCCAGGGTGATGTTTTCACGTAGCGAGCCATAAAACAGCATGACGTCCTGCTGCACATAGCCAATCTGGCGGCGCAGTTCAGCCGGGTCAATCTGGCGCAAGTCAATGCCGTCCACCAGCACCGCACCCTCGGTCGGTTGGTAAAGCCCCAAAATCAATTTTTCCAGGGTCGTCTTGCCCGAACCGATGCGCCCCAGGATGGCGATCTTCTCGCCCGCCTTGATCTTGAAGTTCAGGCCGTGCAGCGAAGGTGTCGTTTGCCCCGGATAGCTGAAGCTGACGTTGCGGAAATCGATGGCGCCGGTGAAACGGCCGCGGCTGACATAGTTGGCGTCTGCCGGGCGCTCCACTTCGCGCTTCATCATCTCGTCCAACGAAGTGAGCGCGGTGGAGGCCGTATGAAACTGCACCAGCAAGCCCGAAACCTGGCCCACCGGCGCCATGGCACGCGAGGCCAGCATGGTGCAGGCAATCAGGCCGCCCATGGTGAGTTCCCGGTTCGAGATGGCATACACACCGATCACTACAATCGCCAGATTTACCAGTTGCTGCACAAAGGCCGATGAACTGCTGGCGGTGCTTGAGAGCAGACGCAATTGCGCACCCACCCGGGCCAGCAAGGCGGCACTCTTTTCCCACTTGGTCTGGATCACCGATTCGGCAGACAGGGCTTTGATGGTCTCGAAACCCACCAAGCCTTCGATCAGGGTGGCATTGCGCTGGGCACTGGCCCGGAAGGTGGTTTCAGCCAGCTCATGCATGCGCCCCTGCACCGCCAGCGAATACAGCAGCATGATGAGCGAGCCCACCACCAGGGGGATCAGCATCATCCAGGAAATCCAGGCGATGGTGACCATGAAAATCACCGAAAAAGGCAGGTCAATAAAAGCCACCACCGTGGCCGAGCCAATGAAGTCGCGCACCGACTCAAAAGCGCGCAAGTTCGATGCAAACGAACCCGCAGACGCAGGGCGTTGCTCCATGCGCGTGCCCAGCACTTTTTCCATGATGAAGGCCGACAACTTCACATCCACCCGGCTGCTGGCCAGATCGACAAAGCGTCCGCGCATGGTGCGCAGCACCAGGTCGCCCACCAGCATCAGGGTCAGGCCGATGGCCAACACCCACAGCGTCTCGAACGCCTGGTTGGGCACCACCCGGTCGTACACATTCATGGTGAACATCGGCATGCCCAGGGCAAACAGATTGGCCAGCAGTGCGGCGAACAGCACGTCCACATACAGCGGGCGACTCTCGGCCATCACGCTCCAGAACCAATGCCCATGGCGCCCTTTTCGCACGGTAGGGGTACGGGCGTCATAGCGGTGGGACGGTCGCGCGTAAATGGCGCTGCCCAAATAGTTTTTCTCCAAATCGTCTAGCGGCACGTCCACCGGCGAATCTGGCAATTCCGGATAGACCACGCGGGCTTGGTACGTCTGGGTGTTCAACTCCAGAATGACACAGGCGTTTTTATCGTCCAGCAGTGCAATGGCCGGCAACAGGTCCTGCTTGAGAGTGGACAGCGGGCTCTTGACCATGCGGCTACTCAGATGCGCTCGCTTGGCGGCACGTTCAAACAGGGCTGGGCTTAAGCGGGCTTGCTCAATCGGTAACCCCGCCAGCAAGGCCTCGCGGGTGGGAAGTTCGCCGTGCGCGCGGGCAACGATCAACAGGCATTCCAGCAACGCATCCAGCTCTGGAGCCGCTGATGACACGGGCGCAGGGCCCACGATGTTGGAGGGTGGATTTGGACTATTCATGACACCATCGCCCCCAAAAGGGCAACCTCACAACTGCGACTATGACCGCATTTGCGACAGTGACCGCGACAGTGACTGCGACCGAATTTATTTTTCATTTCGTCCAACTTCCCCGCATACGGCAAACCGTGCTTTATCCCCACATTTCAACACACCTGAAGGTGGTTAAAACCGAACTAAAGCATTACAGCAGCAACTGCGCCTGAATTTCGCGGGCAATAGCCGTCAGTGTGACAGTCTTGGCGACGGCACCCCGTTTGACGGCTTCTTTGGGCATGCCATAGACCACGCAACTCTCTTCATCCTGGCCCACGGTCATGGCACCGGCCTTGCGCATTTCCAACAGACCCACAGCACCATCGTCGCCCATGCCGGTCATGATGACCCCCAGGGCATTGGCGCCAGCGCACTTGGCGACTGAGCGAAAAAGCACATCCACCGATGGGCGATGCCGGTTGACCAACGGGCCGTCCAGCACTTCCACATGGTACTGGGCACCATTGCGCCGCAACATCATGTGCTTGCCACCCGGCGCAATCAAGGCCTGGCCCGGGACCACGCGGTCGTTGTTCTGCGCTTCCTTGACGGTGATCTGGCACAACCCATTAAGGCGGTTGGCAAACTCTGCCGTAAATTTCTCGGGCATGTGCTGCACGATGACGATGCCAGGACAGACGCGCGGCAAAGCGCGCAACACCACCTCCAGTGCCTGTGTTCCGCCGGTAGACGTGCCCAATGCCACCACGCGCTCGGTGGTCTGCAGCATCGCGCTGCGACCATCCGAGGCCGGCAAAATCACATCGGCATTGTTCTTTTCGATGACCTGCAGCTTGCGCACATTGGCTCGCGCAGCGGCCTTCACCACCGAGATCATGTCGTCTGACGCATCCGTCAAAAACTGCTTCAAGCCAATTTTGGGTTTCGTAATGATAGAAACTGCACCTGCCGCCAAGGCGGCCATGGACGACTTGGCGCCAGCCTCTGCCAGGGTGGAGCAAATCACCACCGGCGTCGGGCGCTCGGTCATGATCTTTTTGAGGAAGGTGATGCCATCCATGCGCGGCATCTCGATATCCAGCACGATCACATCCGGCCACTGCACCCGCATGCGCGTCATGGCCAGTATGGGATCGGCGACGGCGGCCATCACCTCGATCTCCGGGTCCTCCGCCAACATGCTGGCCACGACCTGACGCACCACGGCCGAGTCGTCCACCACCAGTACCTTAATTTTTTTCATGATTCCAAACCAGTAGCCCGCGCCTCATCGGTCGTGAGCTGGACGTGATGCGCCCAAACATCGCCATTGCTGACGTCAAAAATAATCTGCCGATGGCCGATTCCAAACAGACTCTCAGAGACCACTGGAATTCCATGCTGCTGCAACAGCGAGCGTGCCGCTTCGCCGTTCTTGCGACCGACATGGGTCGCCTCGTTGCGGGTGTGGGCTGGAAACATATTGCCACCACCAAATATTTTGGCCTTGCATTGCGTAATCTGCACCCCTGCGCGCAACAACTCCCGGCGCATCAACTCCAGTGCTTCATCTCCATAGCGACCGTCCAGCGTCTGTACGTCTGCCAAATCCTGGCCACGCGTCGGCAACAAAAAGTGCGACATCGCACCAATGCGACTCGGCGGGTGCCATAGCGTGATCGACACACAGGAACCCAGCATCGTGCGCAACTGGTACTCCGCATCCGCAACAAAGTATTCGCCTGGCTGCAAAAAGATATCCATCAAATCCTTGAGCTTGGCCATGTCACGAAGCCCGGCAATAAATCGAAGGCGCAATCGGCTTCACTGCCCGGCTGATATCGTTCAGACTTTCGGAGTGACCCACAAGCAGGTAGCCACTCTTCTTGAGTGGTGGCAACAGGCGGGCCACGACCTGGCGCTTGGTGTCATCGCTAAAGTAAATCATGACGTTGCGCAAAAAAATAATATCGAATTGTCCCAGTTCTGGCAGCGCCACATTGAGATTGACCTGGCGAAATTTCACCCGGTTACGCAGCGCCCGTTGAACCAATAGCGAGCCCTCAAATTCGGCAACGCCGCGCATGCAGAACCGCCTCAGGTAGCTCTCCGGAATATGGCGGCCGCGCTCCAGCGTATAGAGCGCCCGCTCGGCCCCAGCCAGCACCCGGCTGCTAATGTCGGTACCCAACACCTCCCAGGGCGCATCGCCCAGACAGTCGGCCAGCACCATGGCAATGCTGAAGGCTTCCTCACCCGTGGAACTGGCAGCACTCCAGACCCGAAAGCTTTCAGCCCGCCCGCGCGCCTCCAACGCCTGCGCGCGCAGGAATTCGAAGTGTTTGATCTCGCGAAAAAAATAGGTTTCGTTGGTCGTCAGCAAATCGACCGCGCGCTGCACCTCGTCCGGGCGCAGGCCACCACCCAGCAATTTCAAATAATCGCTGAAGGACTCCAACTCGCAGGCTTGTAGCCGCTTGCTCAGGCGTCCACTGACCAGAATTTTCTTGGAATCAGGCAGCGTGATGCCTGCGGCATCAAATATGAACTGCTGAAATTGGCGAAATTCTTTGTCAGTAATGGCCTTCATGTTCAGGCAGTTGCGTCTGCCGCTTTGACCGCAGCCGGTGGGTCTGCTGCCACCTGATTCAGTGCACCGAGTTCTTGCACCGACAACACCTGACTAACGTTGAGCAGGATGACGAACTTGCCGTTGACCTTGCCCATACCCTCAATGAAATCGGTGCGGATTTTGGCACCAAAGCCTGGCGCGGGTTCAATATCTGCTTCGGCAATCTTTTGCACGGCATTCACGGCGTCCACCACGACCCCCATGATGTGGCGCTCGTCCTCGGTATGAACTTCCACAATCACCACACAGGTCTTCTTGGTCACTTCGCTGGGCACCTTGCCAAAGCGCACGGCCAGGTCCAGCACCGGCACCACTGCACCGCGCAGATTGATGACGCCACGAATCGACGGTGGCATCAGCGGCACCTCGGTCAGACCGGCGTATTCGATGATTTCCTTGATGCACAGAATGCCAATGCCAAAGGTCTCCCCGGCCAGCAAAAACGTCAGGTACTGTTTGACGTTAAGTGCCTGCGCCTGGCTGTTGGCAACCTGCCTGCCCCTGGCTGGAATGAGTTCGTTCATGGTGGCTCCTTAGAACCTTTTGAACTTGGATTCGTCCACATCCGCATCCAGACTGGCCAATGAATTTGACGCAGGTTTGAAAGAGGAAGCGGGCTTGCCCATGCCAGCCTTCTTGCTGGCTGCTGGCTTGCGGGCAAAGCTGGCTGAACCTGAATTTTCCAACTTGAAGAAGGACATGGTGTGCTGCAACTGCTCGGCCTGGCTGCTCATCTCTTCTGCGGTGGCGGCCAATTCTTCGGAGCTGGAAGCGTTTTGCTGCGTGGTCTGACTGAGCTGGCTCACCGCAGCATTGATCTGTGCTGCGCCGGAAGACTGTTCTTCCGATGCGGCGGTAATTTCCTGCACCAGGTCGGACGTCTTTTTGATGCTGGGAACAATTTCGTCCAGCAACTTACCGGCGCGTTCAGCCAAGTCCACGCTGGAACTTGCCAGTTCGCCAATTTCCTGCGCCGCGACCTGGCTGCGCTCAGCCAGATTGCGCACTTCAGCGGCCACCACGGCAAAGCCCTGACCATGCTCACCGGCACGCGCCGCTTCGATAGCCGCGTTCAGTGCCAGCAGGTTGGTCTGGTAGGCGATGTCGTCAATGATGCCAATCTTCTTGGCGATCTGCTTCATGGCGGCCACGGTAGCCGAGACCGACTCGCCGCCTTGCGCGGCTTCGGTGGCCGCCTTGCTGGCCATGCCATCTGTGACCTTGGCGTTCTCGGTATTTTGCGCAATGCTGGAGGTCATCTGCTCCACCGATGCACTGGTTTCTTCGACGCTCGCGGCTTGCTCGCTGGACGCCTGCGACAGCGATTGCGAGGTGGCACTCACCTCTTCCGCTGCACTGGCCAAAGCCTGGGCTCCGCTGTTCACATCGGTCACCACATGGGCGAGCTTCTCGATCATGTTCTTCATGGCCTGCAACACCTGACCGGTCTCGTCTTTGGAGGTGGCGTCAATACGCACCGTGAGATCACCTTCGGACAGGCGGTTGGCCGTCTCCACAGCCAGGGCTAGCGGTTTGGTGACGCTAACGGTGAGAAACCAGGCAATCAATGCACCCAACGCAATTGCCACACCGGCCAGAGTCAGCACCAGCGTGTGGGCCGTGGCATAGGCTTGCTCCGCTGCCGCAAAGTCCGACTTGGTATTTTCTTGCTGCAGCATGGCGTTTTCATCCAGCGCATCCTGCCATTTCTGGGCGGCTGGGGCCGCGACTGTCATCAAGTGTTTAATGGCTTCCTTGTCGTTGCCTGTCGCATCCAGTTCAATCACCTTGTCGGTTTGTGCGCGTGCTTCGGTCGCTAGCTCCTTGATCTTGGTACGGATCGCTTTGCCTTTCTCAGACGCTGGGAACTTCTCCAGCGAGGACCACGCTTCGTTGTATTTTTGCCGGTAGCTATCCAGCTTCTTGCGTTCAACCGAACGGGCATCAGCGTCTTCCAGCAGCACGATGGTGCGGGTAACGCGGGTAACAATGTGCACCGCCTCCGACATGTCATTGACCAACTGGAGCTTAACCATGTTGTCGTTGACGATTTCTTCCAACCGCCCTTGCACGGAGGCCATGCCGTTAATGCCAACCATGGCCAAGACGGCCATCAGCAGCAGCACTGCGGCAAAACCTGCTGCCAGGCGGATACCGATTTTGATATTTGCAAACATGATGCTCACCCTTAAAAAAACTGTTGCGTTTCAAACCGCGCGCAGCCCAAACCTGCGGCTACGTCCATTGCTAATCCACATGCTCCAAGGCCTTTTGCGCTCGCCCAGTCGTCGCAGCACTGGCTAACGCCTCATGCACCAACTGCGGCACATCCAGAATCAGCGCCACTTCACCACTGCCCAGAATCGTCGAGCCACTGATGCACTTGACCTGGTTAAACACTTCGTCCAACGGCTTGATGACCGTCTGGAACTCACCCAGCAAGGTATCCACCACCAGGCCTACTTTCTTGCCCATGTGCTTGAGCACCACGATGTTTTCGCGCCGCGTGGTGGCCGCCTTGACGTTGAATAGTTCGCGTAGCCGCACAAAGGGCAGCACCTCGCCACGCAGATCGGTGTAGTTGTGGCCCGGCTCAGCCGAATAAGCCACGCACTCTTCAATCGTGTCCAGCGGAATGGCAAACACCGACTTGCCCACCTCGACCAGGAAGCCATCGATGATGGCCAGGGTGAGTGGCAGGCGCACCGTAACAGCCGTGCCCACGCCCTCTTTGCTATTGATCTCGACCTGCCCGCGTAGCGCGGTGATGTTGCGCTTGACTACGTCGAGCCCGACACCGCGACCCGACAGGTTGGTGACCTTTTCGGCAGTGGAAAAACCGGGCTCAAATATCAGCCCGTATATTT
>CAIQEX010000376.1 GCA_903870955.1 uncultured beta proteobacterium | reverse complement strand
CTCGGGCGGGGCCCGTGTGCAGGAAGGCATTGCCTCGCTCTCCGGTTACGGCAAGGTGTTTCACGCCAATGTGCTGCTGTCGGGTGCGGTGCCGCAAATCTCGCTGATCTGCGGCCCCTGTGCGGGTGGCGCGGCCTATAGCCCGGCACTGACCGACTTCATCATCCAGACGCGCCAGGCGCAGATGTTCATCACCGGCCCACAGGTGATCAAACAGGTGACTGGTGAAGACGTGAGTGCCGAGCAACTCGGCGGCGCTGACGCGCACATGGTGCATTCGGGCGTGATCCACTTCATTGCCGAAGACGACCACCACGCGATCCAGCTATGCCACAAGCTGCTGAGCTTTTTGCCCGCCAACAACCTCGAAGATCCGCCGCAGGTGGAGGGCGATCTGTCGGTGGAGCCGAACCCGGCGCTGGAATCCATCATCCCCGACGAAAGCAAACAGGGTTACGACGTGCGCGCCGTGATTTCGCAGGTCGTGGACGGTGGCGACTTTCTGGAAGTGCAGTCCGGCCACGCCATGAACATCGTGGTGGGCTTTGCCCGCGTCTGCGGCGGTTCGGTCGGCATCATCGCCAACCAGCCTTCGGTGATGGCCGGTGCGCTGGACATCAACGCCTCCAACAAGGCGGCGCGCTTCATCCGCTTCTGCAACGCCTTCAACATCCCGTTGGTGACGCTGGTGGATGTGCCCGGCTTCATGCCCGGTGTGGAGCAGGAATATGGCGGCATCATCCGCCACGGTGCCAAGCTGCTGTTTGCCTATGCGTCCGCCACCGTGCCCAAGATCACTGTGATTTTGCGCAAGAGCTACGGCGGCGCTTACCTTGCGATGTGCGGCAAGGACCTGGATGCGGACCGCGTGTTTGCCTGGCCCACCGCCGAAATTGCCGTCATGGGTGCCGAGGGTGCCGCCGAGATCGTGTTCCGCAAGGAAATCAACGAAGCCGCCGATCCGGCGGTGCGTCGCGCCGAACTGATCAAGGAATACCGCGACACCTTCTCCAACCCTTATGTGGCCGCTGAATTGCGCCTGGTTGATTCGGTGATCGAGCCCAAACACACGCGCCGCCACATAGCCCAGGCACTCGAATACCTGCGCATCAAACGCGTGCCACGCCCGCACAAAAAGCACGGACTGATGCCGCTCTAGGACGCACACCATGCAAGAACAAAACAACGAAACGCTGGCACTGGTTGCCGAGATGCGTGCAGAAATCGCAGCACTCACGCAACGCGTGCTGGCGCTGGAACTCAGCGCCGCCCAGGCCGCCACCGCACAGGTGCCGGTTAGTGAAGAAGACATGATTGCCATCTCCGCCGCCGTGGCGGCCTTTCTCGGAGTGCGTGCGCGCATTCGCCAGGTGCGACTGGTGCACTCCAGCGCATGGGCCCAGGTCGGGCGCATGGGCACGCACGCCTCGCACCACACACACTGATTGGAACCGCCGTGAAACTCCGTATTACCCTGGACGAACGCACCTTTGAAGTTGAAGTCGAGGTGGCCCAAGAAGACCACGCCAACCTGCCACCGGCTTACCCGGTTGGCAGCGCGCGCCTGTCAGGAAGTGCCGCCAGTTCTGCACCTTCCGTAGCTCAGCCGGCCGGTGGTCCACCCGTCGCTGTGGCTGATGAAAGCAAGGCCTGCCGCAGCCCGGTGTCTGGCGTGGTGGTGAAGGTGATTGCCGGCGCGGGTGACCGCATCAACGCGGGCGACTCGATCCTGGTGCTGGAGGCCATGAAGATGGAAACCAACATCACCGCACCCCAATCGGGCGTGATTGCTTCCATCAAAGTGGCACAAGGCGCGCGGGTGCAGACCGGCGACGTGCTGGTGGAATTTGCTTAAGCCCCGGCTCGTTTGCGCAACAGGGTGGTGAAGGCGGTAAAGGCTTTTTGCATCACTGCCGGTTTGTAGGGGTAGATGTGG
>CAIQEX010000375.1 GCA_903870955.1 uncultured beta proteobacterium | reverse complement strand
GAGCGGCAGATAGGTCAGGCTCAGGGTCGGTGGGGAAATCGTGTCGACACGGTACTTTTCATCCAGCAGCGTGCGCGGGCGCACCACACGCGCGTCTTCTCCAAGGGCCAGATACACCTCCCAGTGACCGGCTTCGAATTTTTTTCCAAGGTAGACATATGGCAACGGTGGCGCCGTGGGTCGTGGCGCCGGGCCGGCTTTTGCTTTGGGTGGCGGCGGCTCCCAGCCGGTCACACCAAACAGCGCGTAGTTGCGCTGTGCGCTGCCCTTGACGGGGACGTAGGGCGCGCGTTCGCGCAAGCGCAGGATCGCAACCGCAGGTGTTACGGGCTCAGCATCGCGCGCCCTGGCGGCTGGCTCGCTCGATGCAGGAGGTGCTGAGGGTTCCGCCGATGTCACGCGCTTTTCCGGCTCGGCGACCGGGGTTTTGTCGGCAAAAAAAGCGAACCAGGCGGCAACCAGCAGCCCCAGCCCCATGATCAGGTGGCGCTTGTTCATGGTGCACCTTTGGGTCGGTCGGCCGGCGCTACAACCGGGGCACGCACCACCAGGGTCATGACCAGACGCACTTCCAGTTCTTCGTCGGTGACGCTCTCCCGCTGGAAGACCAGCTCATCCAGCGACAGCGCCGGCACCGCTTGCAGGCACTCCTGCACGAAGGACCTGACCTGGGTGTAACTTCCCTTGACCGGCAGTTGCAGTTTGTAGCTGCAGAGCAGACCGCTGTCATCGCAATCCATTTTGTACTGCCCTTGTGGCAGCCCGATTTCCAGTCCACGCGCCATGACAAACAGCGATTGCAATTGCTGTTCGGCGTATTTGGCATCACCCAGGATGGCCAGAAAGTCCGTCAGATTGCGCTGGTTCTGCGACACCACCGGTTCGGTGGGGCGATTGATTTTTTGTTGCGATCCATCCTGTGCCTGCTTCAAATCGGCACGTAACGACTGCAGGCGTTCCTGCCAGATCGGCTCCAGCAACAGGCCCATTACCGCAGCCATCAAACACAGGACACCGGCGACGTACAACAAGGGGTTGCCACGCCGCATGGCCAATTCCGCACGCAGTGCCAGCAGCCTGGGATTGAAGCGGCTCATGGCTGGAACTCCCGCCAGGTGGCCGTAAATTCGAAGCGGATGGGCTTGTTGCGATCCTGCTCACTGACCTGGTGACTGATCAGGTGTGCCGTGGTCAACATCGGCTGGCGCTTGAGGTTGTGCACATAGGCAAACATGGCATCGCTATTGCTGGCCTCAGCCACGCCGAGCAGTTGCCGGGAAACGGTATCGGGCCGCAATTCCAGCAGCGCCACTTTGGGATTCGCCGCTTCTTCGAGTGAGTCCAGCAGTTCTTCCCACGGCACATTGAGCTTCTTGATGGCCGTGTTGACGGACACTGCCTGGGTTGGCGTGACCTCTGGCGCGGCCGATGGGCGGACCTTTTCAACGGGTGCGTTGTCCTGTTCGCCAACCATGGCCAAGGCCTCTTGCACCTGCGCGGTTTGTTGCGCCAGCGCCAGCATGTTCCAGCCGGCCACCAGCGACATCACCAGCGACACCACCAGCAACAGCAGTACCGACCGGGGCAGCCGGTACCACAGCGAGCGCGCAGTGTGGGGGGCAAAATCAATGGCCAACGGTCTCATGGCGCTACCCCAAACAAACTGGTGGCATCACAGACGTTGCCCAT
>CAIQEX010000374.1 GCA_903870955.1 uncultured beta proteobacterium | reverse complement strand
CTCAGGAAAGTCAGAAATCCCCAGAAAAGACGCCTGTCCCCGTCAAGAAGAACGAAGCTAAGCCTTTCACCAAACCGGATAAACCGGCAACTGCCCAAGCTGCACCAAATAAGCCGGCGAGCCCTGGCAAATCACGTTTACGGCTGGATCCTGTTGACATTCTGAGTGAGCGAATCAAGTCGCTGGAGACGCCTAGCGCCGACAAGATTTCACAGGCAGACCTGGCGCGTGATAGCCAGAAAATGCAGCAACTTCAGGCCGACTTGAAAAGTTTGTTGGACCAAGCGGTAAAGAATGAAGCCAGCCTGGCGACGCTACGGGAACGGCTGGAGAAAGCGGAATCAGACAGAGTGCCGATGACCATCGTTTATGCGCTGATTGCGTTACTGCTTCTGTGTATCGCGGCATTGGCCTATCTCGTGAACAAGCGTCCCCGATTTATCCAGCAGAACGATGCGGACAACCAAGCCAAACCGGAAAGCGCCAGGGCCACAAACCGGGTCGTGACGCAGGCCTCTGCAGCTGATGCGGAACATGCCAGAACCGAGGACATCGATGTCAATTTGTTGGACCTGGGTGGTGCGGCTCTTCATCAGGCGGGAGACTTGTCCACGGTGATTCCAGAGACCATTCCGCGCTACCGCAATTTCAATGCCGATGTGTTGGTGGATCTGCGTCAACAAGCAGATTTTCTGGCCAAACTTGGAAAGGTTGACGACGCCTTGGAAGTACTGGAAGGCGGGATAAAAGCCAATCCTGTAGAAAGTCCACTGCTCTATCTGGACTTATTGACTATTGCAAATAACTTTAGTCGCAAGACCGATTTCCGGCAATTCCGCGCCGAATTTATGGAACTCTTCAACGCTGCAATTCCTGAATTCGCACTGTTCCGCGACGAGGGGCGAAAGTTGGAAGCCTATCCAGCATTGCTGGAACACATCAACAGCCAATGGGAGTCATCAGACGTGCTGGATGTCATTGAGGCATGCATCCTGCGTGACCCCGAAGCCACGGAATCCGACCCCTTCGACGTGGCGGCCTTCAGGGAATTGCTCAAGATGCACGCCGCCGCCATTGAGCAGCATCGCATCTTTCCGACCCACGCTTAGGGCTTCAATTTAGCGTCTTCCACCAGGACTTTGTAGGCATAGCCCGAACCAAAGTCTTTGTTGGTATGAACGGTTCCCACTGCGGTCACCGTGCTGCCGACGGTGGTTTGCGCATTGGTGGTAACCAAAATATCATTGGAGCCATCCTCAGCCTTGCCCGTGCCGTCGCGCAAATGCAGCCAATTTTTTCCCATGATGCCGTTGTTGACCTTCACCACTTTGGCATGCAGTTCCACGGATTTGTTATTTAAAGAAGACGCCTTATTCACGACGTCGGCAACCGTCTGTCCGTTGGGACCGGTTGCCTTGGCTACTTTGACATCAACCGCTGTGACGTCAGCCGCAACTGCGCCATGCGGCTTATCCACCGTCCCGCCCTCGCCCACCAAATTGCCAAACAGAATGCTGGGGAACGTCTTTTTGAGGGCCTTACTCTCAAAATTCTTCATCTCCATCGAATTTTCTACGGTCACCGTAGAACCAACTTTCACCGAAGAAAGTTCCACGGCAACCCAGGTTTCTTTTGAGTCAACATTAAGGCGCAAATAGGTATAGCTGTCCGTGTTTTTGACTTCCAGCACCTTGCCGTGGATGGCATTGGCAGCGAAGACCTGGCCAATCAGCAGGCCACTGAATACCAAAGAAGTAAGAACATGACGCAGAGGCTTAAGAGTTTTCATAGTCTGAAGGGTGGAATTGAAGAGATGACTTTATGGGCTTGGATGGATATCTGCAGTTCAGGCCCGAGCCAAAGGATTTGGCGTGGGCGGTGCAATTTGAAAGAGTAAATTTCGATCAGTATGATGAAAAGGTTCGATCTTGTCTTTGATCAGCAACACAGTATCTTCTTCATAACTCCAGCTTCCATCGCTGTTGATCTCCACCTTGATACGAAAATCACGGGTCTTGAAGGCGTGATCCAGGAACGGTGTGGCACAAATACCGTAGTTCTCATCCACATGCGTAGCCACCACTTCGAAGGAGGTGTCACCTGCCTGCGCATGTCCTTTGGCCATGACCACCATTCCCCGCGGAATCGTGAGCGTATGGATCACCGTGCCGGTTGCAGGTTCCCACAGCCAATAGCCAACTTGCTCATGGTAAGTCTTGATTTGATCGGGCTTGGTAATGTGCGTGTGGTAGCGCAGGCCATACAGCAGTTGCGGACCGTTCGTTTGGGGATCAATCGGCTGCAATTCGATACGCTCTACAAAAGCCTGCTTTTTAGGTCCGTCAGCCTTGGGCTTCACATCGAGTCCGCGCTGACCCTGCCAAATGCCAGCCATGCCCCGCAAGGGGCCAAGGTTGCGCAAAGTATCTACGTCGATGGGCGTAGGCTCGGTATAAATGTCCTCTTGAAACTCGCTCATGAATCTCTCCTTAGCGTGTCGAAGCAATCTGGAAACAAAAAAGGTCGCTAAGCAACAAAACTTAGCGACCTTTTGAATTTTCAATGGTCGGTGTGAAAGGATTCGAACCTTCGACCCCTTGCACCCCATGCAAGTGCGCTACCAGGCTGCGCCACACACCG
>CAIQEX010000373.1 GCA_903870955.1 uncultured beta proteobacterium | reverse complement strand
TAACCAAGCATTCGTATCGAACCTTTGGGATGGAACCGCGTCGTATTGGTATGAATACCCGCTGGCTGGGGACCGTATGAACACAAGATGGCTAGGCTCTGATGCACCGGTGGCGAAAACCGAATCCTTGAACGTGAATCTATCCTTTCCTGTTGACCTGGAAGTCCCTGAATTCAAACCCCGCGTGCTTTTGGTTGACGACGAACCCCGCATGCTGGAGAGCCTGTACCAGCTGCTAACTGGCAAGGGCTACGATTTAACCTGTGCCGCGGGCGGACAGGAGGCTACTGAACTATTGCTCGCGTCACCATTTGATCTCGTCATCCTGGACCTGCACATGCCCCAGGTCAGTGGCCATGATGTCATGAACTTCATGCACGCCAACAATCGACTTTCCAACGTCATTGTGACGAGCGGTGCCACTGAAATTGAGGCGGCAATTGGTGCCATTCGCGGGGGCGCTTATGGTTATCTGCGCAAACCCTATTCCAGTGCTGAACTCTTTAAGACAGTAGACAACGCAATTCAGCAATGCAAACTGCAATCTCAAAATCACCGTATTGCCTTGCGACTGGAACGCTCGGAGCGCATGTATCGTTCCTTGGTCGATAGTTCACCGGACATCATTTACACCTTGGACGCGGATGGGCACTTTACCTTTATCAATAGCCGCGTTTACCCACTGCTGGGTTATCACCGCAGCGAACTTATAGGAAAGCACTACTCCGTGCTGGTGCACGAAGGGGATATGGAGCGCGCAAACTACGTGTTTAACGAAGGCCGCATGGAGTTTGTCCGATCCCGAGGCGTGGAACTGCGTTTAAAGTCCAAGCGCGACGAATATCAGGCGCGCATTTTTAGTATCGAGTTGGTACTAACTGATCTCGGCAACGTGTTACCCGATGAAGCGAAGACAGGGGAGGAAGCGCAGCGCCAACTGACTGCTACCTATTGTGTTGCCCGCGACATCACCGAACGCAAGCGTGCAGACGAACAGATCGCTTATCAGGCCTATCACGATATATTGACCAATTTGCCGAATCGTGCCTTGTTCAACGACCGCCTGGGATTGGCCTTGCTGCAGGCCAGGCGCAATCAGAGTCTGTTGGCAGTTTTGTTTATTGACCTCGATCGATTCAAAGTCGTAAACGACACTTTGGGACATGGCGTGGGCGATGTCTTGTTGCAGCAAGTGGCTCTGCGCCTCAAGGGTTGCTTGCGCCGTTGCGATACGCTGTCGCGCATTGGCGGAGATGAATTCACGGCGATTCTTCCGGAACTCAGTAGCAAACAGGACGCCGCACTGATTAGTGAGAAATTTGTCGCCAGTCTGCTCGAACCCTTCACGCTGGCCAGTCAGACCGTACATGTGTCGGCCAGCATTGGTATTACGTTGTATCCGGGAGACGGCAAGTCTATTGAAGAACTGTTGCGCAATGCGGATGTGGCGATGTATCACATGAAGTCCATGGGCAAGAATGGTTACGCATTTTTTGAGCCGGAAATGCTCGACCTGTCGATGCAAAAAATAACGCTGGAACACGATTTGCATCTGGCACTTGAGCGCCAAGAACTGGAAATGTTTTACCAACCCCAAATTGATATGGGGACGGGAGAAATTATTGGCGCCGAGGCCTTGATGCGATGGAACCATCCACAGCGGGGCTTTTTGAGTGCGGGTGAGTTTTTACCCTTTGCCGAAGAGAGCGGTTTGATTCTGCCCATCAGCAACTGGATGCTCGAGGCAATATGCTGCGATCTGCAGGAGTGGCGTGCAATCGGTGGAGACGACGTTCACCTCTCGATCAATATTTCTCCGCAGTATCTGGATCGGGGTGACTTCTTTGAGAGGCTCAAAGAGGTGTTGCTTCGACACAATGTTCCGCCGTCTCAAATTGAAGTCGAAGTGACAGAAAACATCTGCATTCGAAATCCTCAGGTGGCCATCGAGCAACTTGAAAAGTTATGCCAGCTCGGGGTTAGTGTTGCGATCGACGACTTTGGTACGGGCTTCTCGTCATTGTCTTATTTGCATCGTTTCCCGATTCACACCATCAAAATAGATCGTTCATTTGTGATGGAAATACAGGATGCGGAGGGACAGTACCCGGTTGTGCTCGCCATTGTTGCCATCGCGAAGGGGCTGGGACTCAACCTTGTGGCCGAAGGCGTGGAGACGGAGGTGCAGTCGCGCTATTTGCAAGACGCTGGTTGCAAAATTATGCAGGGCTATTTGTATTACCGGCCCATGTCACTGTCCAATTTGATAGACGTGCTCAAAGAGCAAACTGCAGTTACCTAACCCTTTAACCAGCGGGTTAAAGGTTGGGTTCTGTCTCATGCTTCCTCATGCTTCCGAATGCTTCCCGACGCTGCCTCAGGTTGTTATCACACACAGCACACTGCAAGGTGCGTGTTCGATCAGCGCGGAAGATGTTGACCCGCGCCACCAACGGGCGGCCCAGCTATCCAGATGCTTATGCCCCACCACAATCAGGTCGGCCTGAATTTTTCGGGCATATTCAGAGATTTCGTGGACCGATTCACCGGTCAACAATTCGCCTTGTACTTGTTGGCCCGCTTCAGCCATTCGCGCGAGTCCATCATTCAATATGGTTTGGAAGCGCTGCTTGTCACGCTGCGCGATTTCGGGAATGTAAATGCTGCCGTCATAACCTGCCAGGTTTGCTGGAGAGGGCATTACCGCGACCAGCCACAATTCTGCTTGGCTCCATTGGGCGAGTTCCTGGCTCTCTAGAAGTGCGCGCTGCCCGGCTTCCGACCCGTCGTAGGCGAGAACAATTTTTTTATACATGGTAAATCGCTCCAAGAGTGTGCATTGATACTAGTTCGGACGAAAGCGGTTGACAAGCGCTCCGCCTTACCTTCCATACACATCTTCAAAGCGCACGATATCGTCCTCACCCAAGTAGCTACCCGATTGGACTTCAATCATCTCCAGCTCCACGCGTCCCGGATTTTCCAGCCGGTGAATCGTACCCAATGGAATGTAGGTGGACTCGTTTTCTGAAAGCAGCAAAGTCTCCTCACCCTTGGTTACCTTGGCTGTACCACTGACCACAATCCAGTGTTCGGCGCGGTGGTAGTGCATCTGCAGCGAAAGCGCAGCACCCGGCTTGACGATGATGCGCTTGACTTGAAAGCGTGTCCCCGTGTCTACGCTGTCGTAAGAGCCCCAAGGTCTGAATACTTTGCGGTGGGTCTGCCCCTCAGACCGCCCGGCGGCTTTGAGCTGGTCAACAATCTTCTTTACATCCTGTGTCTTGTCTTTGTGTGAGACCAAAATGGCATCGGCCGTTTCGATCACCACCAGATCATTCACCCCGATGCAGGCAATCAGTCGCCCATCCGACAGGGCCAGGGTATTGGTGCAGTCCTGCAACAGCACATCCCCTTGAACCGCATTTCCTTGCCCATCTTTGGGCAAGGCCTTCCATAGCGCATCCCAGGCGCCCACATCGGACCAACCTGCGCTTAAGGGGATCACGACGCCTGCGGGCAATTGCGCGTCTGCATCGGGGCGCGCAATGCGTTCCATCACGGCATAGTCAATCGAGTCAGACGGGCACGCGGCAAATTCGTCTGTGCCGACACGTATAAATTCACCGTCACTTTTACCGGCAGCCCAGGCTGCGTTGCAGGCGGTCAGTATGTCCGGGCGGCAAACTTTGAGGGCATTCAGCCACGTCGAGGCACGAACCATGAACAAACCGCTGTTCCACAGGTAGTTGCCCTCGGCCAGATACGACTCTGCCGTTTGCAGGTCAGGTTTTTCCACGAACCGCGCTATCCGCAACGCGCCGTCGGCCTGGAAGGCCGCTCCCGTCTGGATGTAACCGTAGCCAGTCTCCGGGGCATCCGGCGTAATGCCAAAAGTCACCACGGCGCCACCATCCGCCAAACTTGCCCCTTGTCGCACCACCTGCTGGAAGGCGGCCTTGTCGAGGATGACATGGTCGGCCGGCATCACCAGCAATACCGGGTCGGCGCCATTTTGGCTGGCCGCCAGTGCCGCGATGGTCAGCGCAGGCGCGGTGTTGCGGCCTTTGGGCTCCAGCACCACGGTACCGGGCTTGCCCATCACACGCAGTTGCTCGGCGATTACAAAGCGGTATTCTTCGTTGCACACCACCATCGGGGCAGCCAGATCAACGCCGGCAATACCCTCCACACGCCGCACGGTGGCCTGCAGCAGCGAATCCTTACCGATCAAGGGAAGCAGTTGTTTGGGGTATTTTTCGCGGGAAAGGGGCCACAGGCGTGTGCCAGAGCCACCGGAAAGAATGACAGGTTGAATCAGCATGGAGGGTTCGGTTTAATCGTGAAAAATAGGTCGGGTTTAGCCGCGCGCATCACCCCAGCGCAGCTGGGTAGTGTCGTCGCCGCGGTAGAGCGTTTCACCATTGCGGTCCACACAATAGTGGCGCGACACAATCATCTCGTTGAAATGCATATCGGCGGCGATGCGCGTGTATTCAAACAGCACGCTGCGGGTGACGCGCGCGCCCGAGCGAATCACACTGCCGTGGCCGATCCAGGCCGGGCCGGTAATGCTGGCACCAGGCTCCACTCTGACGCTGGAGCCGATGTAGACCGGGCCTTCAATATTAACCAAGTCCCAAGGTATGCAAGTGTTTAGACCGACCCACACGCCTGGGCGCACTTCCTTGCCTGGCATACGCATGTCCGCTATTTCACCCTTGATCACACGTTGCAGTACCGACCAGTAGTCGCTCACCTTGCCGATGTCGATCCAGTGAAAGGGCCGATTTTGTACATAGAAAGCTTGGCGGGTTGCCACCAATTGGGGGAAAAGATCGGCCCCGATGTCGTACACCTTTCCGGATGGCACCCGTTGCAAGACCTCAGGCTCGAAAATATAGATGCCGGTACTGGCCAAGGTGGACTTGGCATCGCGGGGTTGCGGTTTCTCCTGGAAGGACTGGATATGCCCATCCGCCTCTGCCACAACGATGCCATAGGACGAAACTTCCTCGCGCGGTACATCCATGGCCACCACGCTTGCAATCGCACCCTTGGCTTTGTGCTCTTCCAAAGCAGCGGTGATATCCAGATCGATCAATGCATCGCCACAGAGGACCAGCGTGGTGACATCAAAAAAGCCACTGAAATCCTGAATTTTGCGCATTCCACCGGCCGAACCCATGGGTTTGGGCTGGATGTCACCATCCTCCTTGATGCCCTCGTAGGAGTAGCCAATTTCCACTCCCCAGCGGCTGCCATCACCAAAATATTCCTCGATGCGCTGGTGGTGAAAGGCCACATTGACCATGATCTCTGTGATGCCATGGCGTGCCAGATGTTCGATCAAGTATTCCATTACCGGCTTGCCCAAGATCGGCACCATCGGCTTGGGCAGGTCTTTGGTGAGGGGACGCACGCGTGTTCCCTGACCGGCGGCCAATATCATTCCTTTTGCCATTCGCGTATCTCCTGTGAACCTGCAGGACTTTACACCGGCTTTGTTTCCATCCCGTAGCAGCACTGGTTACCGCTTTGCCTCAAGGCCCGCACGTCATTGGGTTTCACTGGAAAGCGTGACTTTGGCCATTTTCGCGTGGCACAATGAAGTCAAATATGAGGGTTTTGGTATCACCCGATCGCGCAATTTACACTTCACACCATGCCACGCTACAACGCTCCCTTTGAGATTCATGTCCATGGTCAAGTGCCACTTCGCGCAGATGTGGGATTTGAGGTGTTACAGGAAACTCTCAAACCCCTGTGGAAATATGCCGGCTGTCGTTCGCTTTCAGACGGGGCGACAAGTTCCTATGAAGATGAACCCGGCATCAAATTTGATGCAGGCGACCACCTTTTGCAGATTTGCTGGACCGTCGCGGGTGACGAGGATTTTCGACAAACCCTCGACGAAGTCTGCATGAACCTGAATGAAATCGCCGACACCGGCGCTGCCATTGAGGTCACTTTTTATGATGCTGACTTTGACAATGAAGACGAAGCACCCAGTGGTGAATCGCGGGACGATTTTTTGATGCTGTTCGTCGGACCCAATCCGGCGGCCATCATGCAGGTGCAACGCGACTTGCTGGTGCAGGACCTGATCAACATGATGGAGCGTCACTTTGATGGTTCCGAGTTGAGCGGCGTGGTCGCCGAAGTCGACAAACTTTTTGCAAAGCGCTTTGACGCATTGGTTCATTCACTTGAAATTGGCAAGCCACCCAGGGGTTCTGGGGGTGGTCATGGAGGGGGACATGGAGGCGGTCGAAAACCGCGGCATCTCCATTGATCCTGCCGGAGCTTTATGTTAAAGAAAATAAGTGTTGAACAAATTCAGTTGGGGATGCATCTAAAGGAGTTTTGTGGCTCCTGGATGGAACATCCTTTTTGGCGCAATGGCTTTGTCCTGACCGATCCAAAAGACCTGGAGAGCATTCGGGCCAGCAGTATCAAGGAAGTATGGATCGATTGCTCTAAAGGCATCGATGTGGCAGCCGGTGAAGTGGCTGTTTCCGAAGCAGAGTCGGATTCTGAAGTCGAAGAAGCCCTGGCGCAAGTTGTCCTGGAACGCCGCAATGTGGCGCCCGTATCCACGGAACAGGAACTCGCCCACGCCGCCAAAATTTGCTCGCAAGCCAAACGCGCTGTCATTTCCATGTTTGAAGAAGCGCGCATGGGCAAGGCCGTTGATACCGGCGGCGCGCAGAAACTGGTCGAGGAAATTACCGACTCGGTGGCCCGCAACCCTGGTGCTTTGATCAGTCTGGCTCGCCTTAAAACGGCAGACGATTACACCTACATGCATTCGGTGGCAGTTTGCGCAATGATGGTTGCGTTGGCCAAACAGTTGAAACTCGACGAGGAGCAAACCCGACTGGCTGGCTTGGCAGGATTGATGCATGACTTGGGTAAGGCGATGATTCCCATGGAAATTTTGAACAAGCCGGGCAAACTCAGTCCGGCAGAATTCGAGATTGTCAAACAGCACCCGCGCGAAGGCCACAAGCTCCTGTTAACCGGCGCCAATGTAGACCCTGTGGTGCTCGACGTGTGCTTACACCACCATGAGAAGACGGACGGTTCGGGTTACCCTGACAAATTGAAAGATGCGCAGATCACGCTGTTCGCGAAAATGGGGGCGGTCTGTGATGTCTACGATGCGATTACTTCCAACCGGCCTTACAAGCCGGGCTGGGATCCGGCTGAATCGCTACGCCGAATGGCTGAATGGGCCAAGGGCCACTTCGACATTCAGGTTTTCCAGGCCTTCGTCAAAAGTCTGGGTATCTATCCGATTGGCAGCCTGGTTCAACTTAGCTCCGGAAGGCTGGGTGTCGTGGTGGAGCAAACCGGCAAGTCATTGACGACGCCGACAGTGAAGGTGTTTTTCTCCACCAAGTCAAATATGCGCATCATCCCTGAGTTGGTTGATCTTTCCCGTGCCGGTGTGACCGAAAAGATCGTTAGCCGGGAAGACCCTGCCAAATGGCGATTTGCAGACCTCAATGAATTGTGGTCTGGTGTCACTTCCTGAATCAGCCCTTTTGGGCAAATTGCCAGGCTAATTGCGCCAACGGACGGGCGCCCGCCGCTGATTCGATGGCGTGCGCGCTGGATGCTGTGCCTGCTTCCACGCGTTTGCCTATGCCCTGCAGGATGGCCGCGATGCGGAACATGTTGTAGGCCATGTAGAAACTCCAGTCCTGCTGAAGTTGGGCAGGGCTGACCAACCCGGTGCGCTCGCAATATAGCCGGATGTATTCTTCTTGTGACGGTATGCCCAGCGTGGCCAAATCCTCTCCGCCTATGCCACGGAAAGTGCCAGTGGGTATGTTCCATGCCATACAGTGGTAGCTGAAATCGGCTAGCGGGTGTCCCAGGGTTGAGAGTTCCCAATCCAGAACGGCGATGACTTTTGCCTCTTTCGCGTCGAACATCAGGTTGTCCAAGCGGAAATCGCCGTGCACGATGCTGACCATTTTTTCGTCACGTGCCATGGCGGGAATGTTTTTGGGCAGCCACTCCATCAAAGCATCCATTTCGGGAATCGGTTGCGTGATGGACGCTTGGTACTGGCGGCTCCAGCGACCAATCTGGCGCTCAAAATAGTTCCCCGGCTTACCAAACCCACCCAGACCTTGCTGCACCACATTGACACGATGCAGCTCCGCAATGACACGGTTCATCTCGCGGTAAATGGCGCTGCGTTCGAGGGGTGTCATGCCGGGTAGCAAGGGGTCCCACAAGACCCTTCCTTCCATGAATTGCATCAGATAGAAGGCACGCCCAATAACCGATTCGTCTTCGCACAGGCACATCATGCGCGGCACCGGCACCGGAGTCCCGGTAAGGCCTCGCATGACCGCGTATTCGCGCTCCACGGCGTGGGCAGATGGCAGCAACTGGGATAGCGGCCCGGGCTTGCTGCGCATGACATAGCTGCCCGAAGGCGTCATTAGCTTATAGGTCGGATTTGACTGCCCGCCCTTGAACATCTCAACTTCAACTGGGCCTTGGAATTCCGGCAAATTGTCCTTCAGCCACGCCGTTAGTGCGTTGGTATCAAATATGTGTTTGCCGGTTGCAACACGGGTTCCGGTGAAGTCGTCAAATTCGCTCATGATGGTTCATTTCGGTGTTCAGTGGTCCGCCTCTGCGATGCGCATCAAGGCCTGGCGGTCGCGTATGACCAAACCTCCAGGTTCGATGCGAATCGTGTTCTCGCGCTCCATGCTCTTGAGTTCCTGGTTGACCCTTTGCCTTGATGCACCCAGGAGTTGGGCCAATTCTTCCTGAGCCAGTTGCAGGCCGATGCGTACCTCGCTGTCATCGCTCAACGAAGGAACGCCATAACTGCGCGCCAAGTGCATCAATTGTTTGGCCAGCCGCGCGCGCAAGGGCAGGGTGTTGAGGTCTTCCACCAGGCCATAGAGTTGTCGAATGCGTCGTGCATGCAAACGCAGCAGGGCTTCATAAAGTTCCGTGTGTGCGGCCAAAATCTTCTTGAAGTCGGCCTTGGCAACACACAGTGTGGTGCTATCGCCATGGGCGTAGGCGTCATGGGTTCGGCGATCGCCATCGAAAATTGACACGTCGCCGAACCAGATTCCGGGCTCCACATAGGTCAACGTGATCAGCTTGCCAGAAATGGAGGTAGAGCTAACGCGTATGGCACCCTTGGCGCAGGCCAACCACTCTTCTGGCGGTTCGCCACGGGCGGTGATCAACTCGCCATCCCGGAAGCGTTTCACATAGGCACAGCGCAAGATGTCATGCCGCAGGGACGGGGATAACGAGGAAAACCAGCGCCCAGAGTTGATGGCGGCGCGTTCCTCAACGGTAAGAATGGGTTCTTCCATGGCGATAGATGCCTTAATACATACTGTTGATTGGCCTGCATTGTCGGGCGAGTGCAGCCGATTCACACAAACATTTGTCGCACGGGTGTCAGGCCGCAGGATATTGTGCCGCTGCGCGTATGGACCAATCACGCAACACCATGCCTTTATGTTGCATGTTTTGCGCAAATACATCGGCTAAAAGCGTACAGAAAGCCCATTCGGCTGTGCCAAAATGCAAAGCAGATATGCAGCCCCACCTTAAATCGATTTTTGTTGTCTGGTCAGTCGCGTTGACGCTGGCTTCAACCAGCGCATCTGCATTGACCCTGGGGCGTCTGCGCGGAAGTGTGCTGTTGGGGAAAGAGCTGGACGTTTTGGTAAACGTCCAATTCGCGGCTGACGAAGATGGGTCTGCCACCTGTTTTGATGTCGACATTGTTTATGGCGAAATTCCGGTGGAGCGGAGCCGGATCAACCTTCAAACCAGGCCTGGCACTGAGCCGAATAGCCAAATTGTGCATATAACTTCCTCGCTGCCGGTGAATGAGGCTGTGGTGAGCCTCATTCTCAAAGCAGCTTGCGGTCCAAAGGCCATAAGACGCTATGTGCTGTTGTCTGAGGTGGTATCCGATACCTCGCCGACCAGTGCCGATTCGGTGCCCTTGGGCAAACCTGTTGTGGCGCGTGTGCAGTCAGTGGCGAGCCAACCCACACAACCGCCTGCCGTTTCAGCCGCCTCTGCTGTGGATCAAAGTCCAGGCGTTGCCAAGGCAAAACCTGCATCCGTAGTCAAAAAAGTTCCCATTGCCCGCCTGAAGGTGGCTCCGCTCGCGCCTCCTGAATTGAAGAGCGGAGTGGCGCCGACAGGAAAGCCTTTGAATTCCGCCCCGATCGAGGAATTGCAACGGCGCGTGGAGGAGCTCGAAAAAGCCCAAGCCGGAAATACCGATGCGGATCAATTGCTTAAGAACGCGTCGCTTGCCAAGGCCATGGAGGCTGACATTGAAAGCTTACGGGTTGCCACGGCCAAAAATCAAAAAAACCTCCAAACCATGGTCACGGCGCTGGACAGTGCGCCCGCAAAGGATTCAGGTCGTGGACTGATTTATTTGTTGGCTGGTCTGCTCGCAGTGTGTATGGCCGCTCTGGCCTACATCATCCTGCGCTTGCGAAACACGGGCTTTGATGCTTCGCCGTGGTGGTCCGGAAGTGAAGGTCGGTTGGCCAGCGCCACCCGAAGTCGTTCGAGTGCCCATGCGCCTTTGATGCCATCTGATGGTGCTGAATCGGGTCAAGCAGGCTTGGCGGCCACCGTCGCCGGAGGACTGGCAGCCAAGACCACTGCGCCAGCATCGATTCAGTCGCAGCCAGTGGAACTGGATGTTGATACGGCCCGCAACACGTTGGTGATGGATGTGCGTCCGGTCAAGATTTCGCCGGAAAGCGCCCGAGAAAAGTCGCCGCCGCAACCGGAGTTTGTCAACAGCAACTTCGTTACGATAAAGACCATCAACACCAAAGAGATGTTGGATGTCCGCCAGCAAGCCGAGTTCTATATGGCGCTCGGTCAGCACGATGAAGCAGTGCATTTGTTGGAGTCGAACATCAAGGGCAGCACCGATGCAAATCCGCTGATCTTTCTTGATTTGCTGAACATTCTTCATACCCTGAGTCGACGTGCCGAATTTGAACGTTACCGTGAGGAGTTCAATTTACAGTTCACGGGACGGATATTGGACTATGCCAACTTTCACTCGGAAGGCAATGGACTGGATGCGTATGAGGATATCTGCCAGCAGATCGTGGTGCTGTGGCCCTCTGAGTACACCATTGACTACATAGAACAATGCCTTGTCAGAACGCCTGAAGACGATCCGGAGCAGGGAATTGATCTGGAAGCATTCAAGGATTTATTGCTTTTGTACGGCGTGCTGAGGCGACTGGATCAATCGAATGAGGCTTACCAGCCTTTCAGCACATCCCGCACGGCCCAAGCGCAAACCAGTGCGCCAAGCGGAGATGCCGAGGCGCTCCATGCGAAGGAAGAAACGTCGCCTCCCTTGCCGGTGATAGATTTAGATTCCCAGCCTGCCGATTTGGATGTCGACATTGATCTGGACCTCGACCTTGACTTAAGTCCTGGACTGGATATCGATTTGGACGTAAGTGAAGCCATGACCAAGCCTGAGAAGCCATCAAACAACTTGATCGACTTCGATATGCCCGATTTTGTAAAGCCAAATCCGGGAAAACCAAAGAATCCTGGCTAGCCTTCAGCGGCGTACTTGCAGTGCGCCAGGATTGACGATATTGGTCGGTGTGCCTTTGATGAAATTCACGACGTTGTCAAATGCCGTGCCAAAGTATTCCTCATAGCTGCCTTGCTCGACATAGCCAATATGCGGCGTGCAAATGCAGTTTTCCAGACGCAACAGCGCGTGTCCCTGCAGAATTGGTTCTGTTTCAAAAACATCGACCGCGGCCATTCCGGGACGACCCCGATTCAAGGCGCTGATCAAAGCATCGGGCTCTATAAGCTCTGCCCGCGATGTGTTTACCAGCACCGCCGTAGGTTTCATCATGGCTAAATCAGCGGCGGTGACAATGTGCTGGGTTGCATCGAGCAGGCGCAGGTGTAGAGACACCACATCGGATTGAGAGAAGAACTCTTCGCGGCTGTTTGCAGCCAGATAACCATCTTGCACGGCAGCGTCGCGCGCGCTGGCGCTTCCCCAAACCACCACTTGCATGCCAAATGCCTTGCCGTAGTTCGCAATGCGTTTGCCAATGCGCCCGTAACCCCAAATTCCAAGAGCCTTGCCTGCCAACGTCGTTCCAATACCAAAATTGGGCGGCATGGAACTTGACTTCAAACCAGACTGTTGCCAGGCACCATGTTTCAGATTGCCGATGTAATGCGGTAACCTGCGCATGGCGGTCATTAGGAGTGCCCAGGTCAGTTCAGCCGGTGCCACCGCAGTGCCAGTGCCCTCAGATACCGCAATGCCCCGCTCTGTGCATGCCTGCAGATCAATATGCCCACCGATACGGCCGGTTTGGGAAATCAGCTTTAATTTGGGCAATTTATCAATCAATTGCCGGTTGATATGGGTACGCTCCCGTATCAGGACCAAAATATCAGCGTCTTTGAGGCGTATGGAGAGCTGCCCCAAACCCTTCACCGTGTTGGTGTAAACCTTGGCTTGGTAAGGTTGTAGCTTGGCGGCACATTCAAGCTTGCGGACTGCGTCCTGGTAATCGTCGAGAATCACAATGTTCATAGCCCCAATTGTGCCTTGATGCTGCGATGGCTTCGCAGCATTGCCCAATCGAGGAGGCTCTAACCCGTGATCTTTTGACCAAAAGCCTCCGGCTTCCTGTTTTTAGTGCAGGGCCGCTTCGCGGGCGACCAGTCGGTCCAGCTCGGCGCAGACATCGGCCATCCGCCCGGATATCACCAACCGCCCGGTACAGGAACGCGGCTGACCTTTCTCGACCACGCGAAGCACACGCAATGGCATTACTTTTTTTGTAACCAGGCCATTTGCGGGCGTGGAATGCGCCACGTTAATGCCGGGAATGGTTACCCCCTTTAACTGCAAAGGAAGTGCCGCATGGGGTGCCCCATACGCCGGAATTTCGGCAGGGGCGGGGGCGCTAGACAGCAACCGTTGGATGCCGAGAAGCAATTTGTGTTGTAGAACCAGAGCGATGTTCATGGGTGTTCTGCCAGTGGGGTTTACATGAGCATGGTGTTGCGGATCAAGCCGACGGCCAGCCCTTCAATTTCAAACGGCTCGCCAGGTTCCACCACGATAGTCTGATAGTCCGGGTTTTCAGGGTGCAACTCGATCAGATGCTTGTTGCGTCGAAAACGTTTGACCGTTACCTCGTCTCCCAATCGCGCAACCACAATCTGTCCGTTTTTGGCTTCTTTGGTTGCCTGGACTGCAAGCAGATCGCCATCCATGATGCCGGCGTCGCGCATGGACATACCGCGAACTTTGAGCAGATAGTCGGGTTGACGTTGGAACAGGCTGTTTTCGACATAGTAGGTTTGGTCCACATGCTCCTGAGCGAGAATGGGCGAACCCGCTGCGACCCGACCGATGAGGGGCAG
>CAIQEX010000372.1 GCA_903870955.1 uncultured beta proteobacterium | reverse complement strand
GTTGCCTACTATTTGCGTGATTTGGCCAAACACCTTACGGTCATTGAACCCTCGGGTCCGCATTTCACACTGGACGGCAAGACACCTTGGCCGGCCATGAAACTGAACACCTTTCATTCTGATGCGCGCAAAAAGAAGCTGCGCGACAAGGAGGTGTATGACACCATGGCCATGGGCTGGACGATTACGCCCAAGATGGGTGTCGCAGTGGGTGGTGCAGTGACCATCACTTTCATACCGGAAGTGGAAAAGGTTCAGCAGATTTTGACTGTTGCCCATGTGGAATACGAACGCAAAGAGACCCGGCACCCTGAAAGAAATTCTCTGCAATCGGTGCGCTTTGAATACACCACACAGGCTCGCGGCAATGTCAGCGTGAAAGCCGATCACGATGCAGCGCAATTGCTTTTTCGCGTAGCCAATGCCAAGGGCTTTGGCGTCATCACCCGTACCATCCCTGCGGCAAGCGTCACTAGTGATTTGCTGGACGAACTGGCCAAACTGATCGTGGCCCAACCGAGTACCTTTGCATGAATGAGCTGACGGACCCGCACGATGCACTGGTCATTGCGGATACGCAACGTTGGGTGCAGCGCGCGGTGATTGGCCTGAATCTGTGTCCATTCGCCAAGTCGGTTGAGGTCAAAAAACAGGTGCGCTATGTCGTCAGCCACGCGACGCGCACCAAGCCGTTGTTGGTAGATCTGAAGCGCGAATTGCTTGAATTGATCGCTACTGATCCGGCCATTCTGGATACCACGTTGTTGGTCGCTCCTGACGGGTTTTCCGATTTTCTCGAATTCAATGAGTTACTGGATCGCGCCGACAAATTGCTGGTAGAACTGGATTTGGATGGGGTATTGCAGATTGCCAGTTTGCACCCGCAGTACCAGTTTGCCGACACGGAGCCCGACGACATTACCAACTTCACCAACCGCGCCCCGTATCCCACCTTGCACCTGCTGCGCGAGGAGAGTGTGGACCGCGCCGTAGCGGCGTTTCCAAACGCTGAGGCAATTTATGAGACCAACATGCAAACCATGCAAGAACTAGGGCCAGATGGATGGGCAGCGCTGGGCGTGAACGCCTCAACGCCCAAGGCGTTGGCATGAACCGCGTTGCGCACGCTGGGGCGGCACGCAAATCGTCGGCTAAGTCATCAGATAAATCGACGGCAAAGCCATCCGCTTTCGAAGCGCTGTCCGAAGAACTCCGACCCGGGCAGTCCATTGAGCTGTTGAAGGAACTGCACATCCTCACCCGCGAGGGCAAACTCAACCAGGACTCTCGTCGCAAGCTCAAGCAGGTCTATCACCTGTTCCAGTTCATTGAAAAATTGCTCGACGAATTGTTAGGCCATGCAGGGGCGGATTTTTCGTTGGCTGACCATGGCGCTGGCAAGTCCTATCTCGGTTTCATACTTTACGACTTGTATTTCAAGTCCCGTTCGGCGGGTCGGATTTTCGGCATTGAGACCCGTGCCGAGCTGGTCGAAAAGTCAATCGCGCTGGCGGCCAAATTGGGCTTCGAGCGCATGCACTTCTTGAATTTGAGCGTGGCGGAGTCGGCCCACAGCGCACTCTTGCCGGATCAGGTGGATGTGGTGACCGCGCTGCACGCCTGCGATACCGCCACCGACGATGCCATTGCGTTTGGTCTGCAAAAAAAGGCCCGTGCCTTCGTGCTGGTGCCTTGCTGCCAGGCCGAGGTCGCGCGCTATCTCAACCAAAGCAAGGCGCTGTCCATGTCGCGGACGCCATTGGCGGAACTTTGGCGTCACCCGCTGCACACCCGCGAAATGGGTAGCCAGGTGACCAATGTATTGCGCTGCCTTTATCTGGAGGCGTGTGGATACCAGGTGACAGTCACCGAACTGGTCGGGTGGGAGCACAGCATGAAGAACGAACTGATCTTGGCGCGCTACACCGGTCAGCACAAGCGCAGTTCGGCGCAGCGGTTGGTGGCCATCTTGCAGGAATTTGGAATTTCATCACTACTTGACACCCGCTTTACACATTTGAAAGACAATCCCGCAGACAACGAAGTTACGGTCTGAACCGTTGTGTTCAGGTTGCCTTTTAATTTGCATGTGGAGAAAAAAATGAGAAACGCGATTCGTCTGGTATTGGTGGTTTCTATTGCGGCGGTACTCGGAGCCTGCGCCAGCAGCAGCCCCGACGTCATCAAACGGGGTGATACCCAGCGCATGGCCCAGGTCGAAGATGCCGTGGTGCTGTCCATTCGCACCGTGGTGGTCGATGGAAGTCAATCCGGTGTTGGCGCTACGGTGGGTGGCGTCGTGGGTGCTATCGGCGGCTATGGCGGCAGCGGCGTGCAGCGCGAGGCGCAGGTTCTGGGCGTTTTGGCTGGTGTGGCTGGTGCGGCCGCCGGAAACGCGATTGAACGCTTTTCCACCAAGGAAGAAGCCTTTGAAATTCTGGTGCAACTCAAGGGTGGCGAGCGTCGCGCCATCGTTCAGGCCAAGGGC
>CAIQEX010000371.1 GCA_903870955.1 uncultured beta proteobacterium | reverse complement strand
TGTACCGTGTGCTGACGGCCGGCGACGGCCCCAAGCCCAAGGAACTGGACACTGTGGTGACCCGCTACCGTGGAACGAGTATTGATGGTGTAGAGTTTGATGCGACGCTCGAAGGCAAGACTTCTACCCTGCGGGTGAACCAGGTCATCATGGGTTGGCGCGAAGCGCTGAAACAGATGCCCGTGGGTTCCAAGTGGGAAGTGGTAGTGCCCTCAGCGCTGGCCTATGGCGAACGTGGAGTCGGTGATGTGATCGGCCCCAACGAAGTCCTGGTGTTTGACGTTGAACTGCTGGAAATCAAGAAATGAGACTCCTAAAGGCATTGCGGAATGTGGTGGTCTGTGGCCTTCTGGCTATGGGCATCAGCACATCGGTATCGGCTGCAATGCCTGCCTCGGCCATGGCTGAGGCGAGTGATAGAAATGGACCACCCGGCGGCGAGCAATCGCTGGCCGGTGTGGGTTCCCAAGTAGAGGTTGAGATCGGTCGCAAGATCTATCTGGAAGGCATTGGAGCCAATGGCAAACCCATCACGGGTGTGCGTTTTGGCGGAGTTGAACTGCAGGGTGCAGCGGTCGCTTGTGTGACCTGCCATCGCCGCAGTGGCCTGGGTTCCGTTGAAGGAACCAACCAGGTCGCGCCCATCGCGGGGCGCTTTATATTTTCGGATGACCAGAACGCAGTGGTCTCCATGAATTTTCGCAATATCAAGAATTTCAATCAAAAGCACGAGCCTTTTGATGCGCAGAGTTTTGCTTCTGCCGTGCGTCAGGGCCAACACGTCAGTGGCCGCGAACTCAGTCCCATCATGCCGAGCTTTGATTTGAGTGACGCCGAGGTGAAGGGGCTTTCCGCCTACCTGCGCACTTTGTCGGCGACTTGGTCGCCCGGGGTAGATGCACGCAAGATTCACTTCGCCACCGTCATCACACCGGACGTGAGCCCGCAACGCAAGCAGGTTTTCCTGGAAACCATCAAGGCGGCTATTAATCAGAAGAACGGCAACTTTGCCCCCCGCATGCGCACCATGAGTACGGCTGCGGAGATGATGTTCAACACCAACCGGTTCTGGGACCTGGAGGTCTGGGAATTGCAAGGCGAGCCACAGACGTGGGCCGCGCAGTTGGAAGACCACTATCGTGCCCATCCGGTTTTTGCCCTGTTGTCGGGATTGGGTGCCGGGCAGTGGATGCCGGTGCAGGATTTCTGCGAGCGCCAGAAGGTTGCTTGCTGGTTCCCCAGCATCGATGCGCCACCGGCAAATGCCAGCAAGGGCTTTTATTCCTTGTATTTTTCTGAGGGCGTTGGACTGGAAGCCGATGTGCTTGCGCGCCACTTGGGCACCACCAAACCGGCCCGCCTGATTCAACTGCACCGGGGTGATATGCCCGGTCGGGCCGGTGCCGCGCATCTGGAATCGCTGTTGTCCGGTACTGGGCCAAAAATACCCGTTGTCACACGCAGTGTGGATGCGACCGATGCCGCCAGCCTGACGCGTGCGTTGGCCGATGTCGGGCCGCGCGATGCGGTAATGCTGTGGTGGCCCCAGACCGATATCCCGGCACTTGGCAATGCAGCACCTCCCAAGGGGACGATCTATATGTCTGCGCGCTTGGCCGGGGCTGAGCATGCGCCAATGCCGGATGTCTGGAAATCTGCCGTGCGCCTGGTCTACCCGTATCAGTTGCCTGAAAAGCGCGCCAGCGGGATGTTTTATTTCAACTCCTGGTTGAAGGTTGTCAAACTGGACTTGCGTGATGAAGCATTGCAGTCCGAGGTGTATTTCGCCATGAGTTACCTGACCGAGACACTGACCGACATGCTGGACAACGTGCATGCGGACTACCTGATTGAACGGGCAGAGAACATGCTGAGCTTGCGCGAAGGTGCCAAGGCCGAGGACGAGGCGCGTGAACTTTCCACAGCCCGCTACAACAAAGGTGGCGTGGGTGGAGCACAGGGCGCGATGGAACGGCTGGCAACACCTGAGGCGCGCAAATCGGCACGCCCCATGCCCGGCCAGACGGCACAGGTGTTGGTCAAGCGCGAGGGCACCACGGTGTACCCCCGCCTGAGTTTGGCCCCCGGCCAACGCTTTGCCTCCAAAGGGGCTTACATCGTGCGCTTTGGTCCGGATGGAAAGAGTGTCGTGCCCGAATCAGACTGGATCGTGCCATGACGCCCCGCCAAAGCCGAGTTATCGGACGCAAACCCGCGCCGTTGCTGTCCCGTGTGGGGTTGGCGGCAGCGTTCGCCTGCAGCCTTGGATTGGCTGCTGCGCAGGAAGTGGATCACAGCAAGATGGACCATAGCAAGATGGACCATTCAGCGCACATGGCGCAGGCTGCTGAAGCGGGTGCCAAGACCAAACGCAGTGAAGTTGCCTACACCTTGGCCGACGTGAAGATGATCCGCCAGGACGGGCAAGCCGTCAAGTTCCTGAG
>CAIQEX010000370.1 GCA_903870955.1 uncultured beta proteobacterium | reverse complement strand
TTTGAGCGGTTTGTCCTCGCCCTCGGTCACCGACAGGATGACGACCTTGGCATCCTCACCCAGATCCCACATCGCCGGGCACACCAGGTTGCCGACGTTTTCGATAAACAGAATCGCCTGGGCGGCGTGCTCATGTTCGTGGTCATGCGAGTGCCCATGGGCCTCCGCATGGGAGTGGCTGTGTGCCTCGCCATGCGCATGGTCATGCGCGTGCATATGCGCTCCCGCATGCAAGTCCAACTGGCCAAAGGCGCGCGCCACCATTGGGGCATCCAGATGGCAGCCCTTGCCGGTGTTCACCTGAATCGCAGGGGCACCGGTGGCGCGGATGCGGTCGGCGTCAAAGCTGGTTTGCTGGTCGCCCTCGATCACCGCCACCGGCAGACCCGGCGCGCGTTTGCGCAGCGCCTCGATGCTGGCACACAGCAGGGTGGTTTTGCCGGAGCCGGGGCTCGACACCAGGTTGAAGGCGCTGACACCGTGCGATGCAAAGTGGGCCCGGTTTTGTTGCGCCACGGCCTTGTTGGCACCGAGCACATCGACCTCGATCTGGATGGCGCGTTCCTGGCTCATGCCGGGCACCGAAACCTTGGCCGCACCGGCACCAAAATGCAGGTCCCCGGTATGGGGATGGACCTGGGGTTCTGTCGCCACGGCTACTTCGCCGGGATTACTGCAACCACAAACAACGCACATGAAAGTCTCCTGAAGGTCTTTTGATTTTGATTGAAAGGGTGGGTTCAAACAACACGCAAATCCACCACCTTGAGATCGGTGCCGCCGGTGGGCTGCAACTGCGCGCCCTCACACAGAGGGCACAGGTCCAACCGCGTAAAAATGGGAACACTCTGGCTGCACTGCATGCACCAGGCCGTGCCGGGTTGCTCGTCGATATCGATCTGCGCGCCCTCCAGAATCGTGCCGGGCGCCAGCGACTCCAGCGCAAAGCGCAGCGCAGACAGTTCCACACCGGCCAGCGCACCGGCCTGCAGTCGCAGGTGGGTGACGCGCTCAAACGGGTCGCGCGCACGGGTCTGCTCCACCACCTGCAGAATGCCCCCGGCCAGGCTGACTTCATGCATGGCTAGCCTTCTCTTGCGGGGCGTCTTTTGCAGTGGGTTGGGCTACGCTGCATGCCACGCACGGGTCGAAGGCTGCGGCCAGCGTGTGCGCCGCGTGGACGTCCTGCGGCGCGTGCGCAGCCAGGGCCAACGCCAAGGCGCCTTGCGGGTGAAAGTTCCATTCGGTGGGTGCGAGCACACGGTATTGTGCAACCGCGCCGGAGTCATCCAGCTGAACCCAGTGCACGAGCAGGCCGCGCGCCATTTCACACCAGGCAATCGTCTGGCCGTCGCCCAAAGCCAATGCGCCGCTGCTCAGCAGCGGGTCGTGGGTGGCGTCGTCGGCCAGGGCGGGGGAGGAGGCGATGTCCAACAGTTCCTGCCAACGGGCTTCCAGCCGCGCCCAGGCGCTGAACTCTGGTGTGGCGACGGCTGGGTGCGCGTGGCGCAGACGGGTCCAAGGGCCGGTTTCGGCGCAGCCACCCTGCCACTGCGGGCTGTGCGTGAAGTCCGGGTGGGTGGCGATGGCCTCGCCCAACTCGCGCAATTGTTGTTGCTGGATGGCTGCGTCGGCGTTCAGCACATCGAGGGGTCGCAGGGGCGTCGACAGTCCTTTGCCTCTTGCGGTCCAGAGGGCCAGGCATTGCGCCGGAAAGCTGGCGTCCTGTGCCAGCCAGTCGCGCAGCGCGGCGAGACCTTTCCAGACCGCATTCACGGACGGTTGTTGGGCGGCGGCCAAGGGTAAGGGGCAACTGCGCAGCCAGTTCATGGCTTGGCTTTGCAACGCGGGCTCGCCTAGGCGCTCTGGCCACTCCAACGCGATGGTGCGCAGGTGGTCGCGGGCGGTTTCCCAACGCAGCAGCGCCAGCGGTTGGGGCGTGGCGGCAAAGGCCAAGGCACACGCGCGCTGGTGCGCATGCGCGCACAGCGTAAACACGTGGCCGAGCCGGGCTTGTGTGGCGGCAAAGCGCTGGCCTTTGAGGAGTTGACTCAGCAGGCCCGCTGCGGCAATCGGGCGCGTGCCAACAATGACCGCGCGCTGGCCCGGCTGCAGCACAAAGTGCCCAGCCAACGCAGCCAAGCCGTTGACCGCGCTGGAAGCATTGCTTGTGCTGACGCCCGTTTGACTCATGGTGCTGCGCCCGGTCGCGTACGGCCCAGCAAGAAGCCGCGGCGGCTGGGCACGCTCGGTGCGTCTGCATGAGAAACGGTAATGGCAGCGGCAACGGCAACGGCAACCGCAACCGGTGCCGCTGGTTTGACCGGAGCACTCTCGGCGGGGGGCGTGCGCAAGAGTTTCAGAATCTCGGTGGCCGTGGACACAGCGCCGGCTTGGTCGGCGAACTCAAACATCGGCGAGAACAGCGAGCAGGCCTCAAAGCACCCGAGGGCGTCTTCCTGGCCGGCGATGAACTCAAACAGTTGGCCGCCACACACATGGCTACGCTTGCTGCCGGGGGCCAGTGCAGTTGAGGCGTCGGACCGCAAAGGCACACGCAGCAGGTTCATAAACCAGGGCGTGATCAAAATGCCCTGGAGCACCTGCGCATCGCCCTCGGTGACCCGTTCAAACCCGACAGCCTGCACGCGCAATGCCTGGTTCAACACCGGCACGCCCTGCATGCGGGTCGCGCCGATGTGCGCAAACACCTGCTCCAACTGCGTCACGCGGGCGTGGGGTAATGCGGTCATCACAGCACCAGAAACTGCTCGGCTGCGCCGTCGCATTGCGGGCAACGCCAGTGCGCGGGCAGGTTGGCAAAAGGCGTGCCGGGTTCGATCTGCCACTGCGGGTCGCCCTCGACCGGGTCATAGACCCACCAGCAGATCTTGCACTCCAGGCGCGCATCCAGAGGCAACCGCGTGCGGTCGCCCAGATAGCTGCCTTCAAATTGCTGGCCGTTGATCGCGCTCATGGAGTGCTCAAGACTGGTCGACCCATTCGATGACTTCCTGCAGCCGCTCCAGCGAGTCGCGCAAATCCTCTTGCGCGGCGCAGGCGACATCGGGCATGTCGGTGACTTCCACCGCGTTGAGGATGACGGTGTCCTGCGAGTTGTAATACACCACGCGCCAGGTGTGGGGCACGCAGCTGTTGGTGATGCGGCAGTTGCCATAGCCGCGCGACAGGATCAGCACCCGGCCTGTGCCCAGGCGCAAATCCATGTAACCGATGTCGTCCACGGTGAGTGGCAGCAGGCTCAGGTTCACCACATGCGGTACCTGGCCACTCTGCCAGCGGCGGCGCTGGTCTTCCAGTTCAAACAGCACGCTGGGTGCGTTGCTGCCGACCGGCGACAGATTCGGTGCGAGTGGGACTGTGACGCCGGCGCTGCCATCTTCCTGCGCAGTTTCACGCAGCACGGCGGGCACCGCACCGACTTCGATGCTGTCACGCAGTGCGCCATCGTCCAGGGTTTCGATCACGCGCCAGACGCCCGCAAACACCGATTCCTGAATGCGGACCGTGGGCTCCTCGCCCTCCAGACGCACCTGGGCGCTGACTTCGCCTTCACCCAGAATCTGGTTGATCAGCGTGAGGTCGGCGGCGGCCAGACCATTCAGCGAAATGCGCTGGGTCTGCTCTGCTGCAGCACCATCCCCGGTGATTTGTTGCAGGGCCGCCAGCACGCTCTTGAGCACCGCCTTGACGGGTTCGTGCCCGGCAATTTCTTCCGGTTCGGGCAGCAATGGCGCGCGGTAGGTGGCCATGTCTTTGGGCATGGTGAGGTAGTCCAGCGTCTCGTCTTCCTGGTGCGTGCCAATGCCCAGGTCAGCGATCACAGGAATCGGAAAGGGCTTGCTGTAGTGCATAAAGTTCATGGCGTTCTCGCGTTCTGAAGAGGGTTGTGGTGTGATTTTTTCGGGCCGATTCAGTGGCAAGTGGAACTGTTGCCACCGGCGTTGAAAGTGGCGCTGACCACCGGTATGCCCACCGTGGGTGCGCGGCTCACGGGCATGTCCAGCGCTTGTGCCAGCAGGTTCAGGTAATCACTCCAGTCGTGCATGCCGCTGAGCGTGGTGACGTACTGGCCATCACGAAAAAACATCAGCGTGGGCCAGCGGTTCGAGCCGAACTTCAGCGCCAGCGCCTCGGCACCCTCCGGCACGGCCACGGCGATGGCAAACGGCTTGCCGGAGGACTTGCTGGCTTTTTGCAACTCGGGCAGCACCACCGCCACATCGAGTGCTTCGGGAAAACGAATCGGATCTCCGGCAAACAGCAACACGTTGTCGCCCTCCTGGTTGACGCGCCAGTCGGCGATATTTTCAGCATCCACCCACCGACCGTGGCGTGCCACCAGTTGGGCCAGCAGAGGGTGGGCTTCGACTTCGGTTGCGGTGTCTGAGGTTGTCATGGGTTGCTCCAATAGTTGGGGTTGATTTCGGGCCTGGCCGGTCAGGCCTGGCCGGTTAAATGTTTCAGGTCTGCGGCGCTCATGGCCGAGGGCAGGGCAAAGCCGGCTTCCGTGTCACCGCGACTGCCGGCGGACAGGCCACCGTCCATCACGGCCTGTAGCAGGTCCAGCGTGGCGTTGACTTCCAGGGCGCGCTCGGCGTTGATGATTTCGCGCGCATCGTCGATGAAGGTCAGCAGCCAGTCGCCCACCGCGCAGTCGCCGATCAACGTGGTCTTGATGCGGCGGAACTCACCACGGCCTTGGACCTGGGCGAAGCCTTCCTCCACCGCGATGACCTGCATGGGGATGCCTATGCACATAGCGCCTCCCCGGATGGCTGCGAACAAGCTGTGCTTGGGGGCGCCATATCAGCCCTTCTCTGGCATGGGGATGAAGCGGTCATCGCCGATGCGGCAGGCGGTCTCGGCGCTGGGGCGTTCGCTTTCGTAGCGGTCGAGCGTCAGCATGGCGCCGGTCAGCGTGGCGTCTTCGGGCAACGGCATATCGCGCAGCACGGGCGCTGCGCCCCAATCGCGCAGGCGCTGCAGGCCCAGGTTGAGGGCTGCGTCCATGGCGTTGCGCACCACGGGGCGCAGGCTGCCGCCATAGTCGTCCAACTCCTCGGGCTGGCAGCCGATCAGCACCACCTGTTCGGGGTAATGGCCGGTGAGTTGGGCCACGCTCAGCACCTCTTGAAAACCGGTCTGGTGCAGGCTCATTTTCTTGGCGCCCATGAAGCGCGGCACATCGTCGTTTTCAATCACCTTCAACGTGCCGGGTTCGAGGCCGTAGTCGATGGCATCAAAAATCAACAACTTGGTCGCCGACTGCACGTTGTGCAGCAGGTACAAGCCCTGCGTGCCACCGTCCATCAACTCCACTTGCGGGGCGAATTGCCAGAGGCGTTGCAACGTCTCGACGCAGCGCACACCAAAGCCCTCGTCGGCCCACAGCACATTGCCGATGCCCAGCACCAGAATGTGCTCAGAAGCGGAACTGTCACCCGAGGGGTGGCAGCTGATTTCAGACGTGGAAGTGTTCATGGCAGGGTTGTCGCGGTGTCAGGGATGGGAGAGAGGTGCGTGCGTGCGCGCGGTGATAAGCGTGGGGGATCTAAGTCTCCTCCAGGCTTGGAAGCAATCCCAATTGGACTGGAGAGAGAGCCAGAAATCCGCACGCACGCCAAAGGCCATGGCGCAGCGGATGGCGGTGTCGGGCGACATCGCGCGCTGGCCTTGCGTGAGTTCATGCATGCGCCGGCGCGACACACCCAGCAGGCGCGCCGCACGGCTTTGCGAGATGGCCAGCGGCCCCAGGTAGTGCCGCGCCAGGAAGCGACCCGGATGGGTCGGCTGCCGGGTGGGTACACCTGCGGGTGCGCGCAGTGAGCGCACGTTGCTTAAGGCCATCGCGGTCACGTCAATCTTTAAAGGTGCGCTCGCCGGAGATCATGGTGCTCACAATGCTCTGGCGACCCATGATGTCTTCGCGGATGGCGGCATAGACGTGGGCCAGGATGAAGGTGATGATGACCCACATGCCCAGGTGGTGCCAGGTGTGCACGTCCTGCGACTGACCCAGGAACGGGATCACCCAGCCAAACAGGCGCTCGGCCCAGGAGCCCATTTGCGAGCCCTCACCGTACATGGCAAAGCCGGTAAAGACCATGAAGATGGCGGTGAACAAAAAAACGAAGAACATGGCAAAGCGCGCCATCGGGTTGTGGCCCACATACGGGCCGGGGCGTGGCCCCATGAAGCTGTACCACTTGAGCATGGCCAGCATCTCGTGCCAGTAATTGGCATCGAGGAGCGGCACGCTGAACAACTCACGCGCATGGCTGTTGCCAACGATGGCCCAGTAGATGCGGCCCAGCAAGCCGATGGCAAATACATAGGCGGCGGCAAAGTGGGCAAAGCGGATGTAGCCCATCAGGAAATGCGCGCTGGCTTCGCCCGAGAGCGAGGGCGGTGGCGAGCCAATGAAGTAGCCAGTGACGCTGAGCACCGTAATCGCCAGGGCGTTGGTCCAGTGCCAGATGCGCACCGGTGCCTCGTAGACATAGATGGAGCGCACCGAACCGCTGCGCGCGAGCTCGGCTTCCTCAGTCGGCATGGCCGCGTGCAGGTCATCGGTGGCGATGCTGCTGGTAGTCGTATTCATGTTTTCTCCTGGGAGAAGTTCACTTCAAACTGCAATACAAGGCATTAGAGGGAAGCGGCCATAACCAGACCGGCACCGCCCAGGAGGCCGCCCGCAGTGGCCAGCAACCAGTCGCTTTGGCGTGCCAGGTAGCGGCGCAGTCCCAGCCCGGCAGCAGCGCCCGTGGCGTGCAACACCGCCGTGGTCAGCAGGAAGCCAACGGCATACGTGGCAAAGCCGGAGACCGGTGCTTCTGCACCATGTGCCAGACCGTGCAACGAAGCTGCTGCGGCCACCAAGCCCAGGCCCAAAGTGGCAGGCACCTGCAGGGGACTCATCACCAGCAACGCACCAAACAACACGACGCTCAGGGCAATCAACGGCTCCAGAAAGGGCACGCTCAAGCCCAGCATGCCGAGCGTGGCACTCGCCACCAGGGCCAGCATGAAGGTGGCCGGGCCCTGCCAGACCTTGCCCGCAGGCAGAGCCGTGGCCGACCAGAGGCCGACAGCGACCATGGCCAGCAGGTGGTCCGCACCGAGCGGATGGGTCAGGCCCTCAAACAGGCTGGACGTGCCGTGGCCGGTATGGGCCTGTGCCGCGCCAGCCGTTGCCAGCAGGCTCAGCAAGGCGGCTGTACGAAGGGATTTTTGAGACAGGAAGCGCATGGGGTTCTCCACAAAAAGAGTGCAGTGACTTTGGGGTTAGCGGACCGTCACGTTGGCCATCTCCTGACCGTCCGGACTCATCACGTGGGTCGAGCAGGCCAGGCAGGGGTCGAAGGAGTGCAGGGTGCGCAGGATTTCCAGCGGTTGCTCGGGGTTCACCATGGGCGTGTTCATCAGGCTGGCCTCAAAGGCGCCGATCTGGCCCTTGTGGTCACGCGGGCTGCCGTTCCAGGTTGTGGGTACCACGCACTGGTAGTTGTCGATCTTGCCGTCCTTGATGCGGATCCAGTGGGCCAGTGCGCCACGCGGTGCGGCTGCGGTGCCCACACCCTTGGCTTCCTTGGGCCAGGAGGCTGGGTCCCACTTTTCGACGTTGGCGGTGGCGGTGTCGCCAGCCTTGATGTTGGCGACCAGTTCGTTGTAGTCGTCCACCATCATCTCGGCGCAGTACTGGCCTTCCAGGCAGCGTGCCAGGGTGCGGCCAATCGTGGTGGGCAACAGTTGCTTCAGGGTGAACTGGGTCTCAGGCAGGCCCAGCGCTTTGGGGATGCCGCTGTTGACCATCATGGCCGAGAACTCCAGTTGCTCCTTGGGCCTGGTGGCGTATTTGTTGCCCTTCTTGGCGTGGGCATAGGCCAGGATGTAGCGCGACAGCGGGCCCACTTCCATGGCGTGGCCGCGCCAGCGCGGTGATTTGATCCAGGAATACTTGGCGCTCTCGTCAATCTCCTCGATATTGGTGCGCGTGCCCTTGGTCTTGTCGCCGAGTTTGTAGTTGGGTTCGGTCACGCCGTCCCAAGGGTGCAGGCCCTTGGTTTCATCGGCGTATTTGTACCAGCTGTGGGTGACGAATTCCTGAATCTGCTCGGGGTCGCGCGGGTCCACCGGCAGCACTTCGTCCCAGTTGCCATTGATGATGGCGCCGCCCGGAAGTTGGTCGGTGCTCTTGTCGTAGTTGACCTTGGAGAAGGTGCCGTAGTCCATCACATTGGTCGCCGACAGACCACCGCCGTACAGCCAGCCCGCATGCTTGTAGAGCGTGCCGATGGCCAGCACATCGGGCAGGTAGACGTTTTGCACGAAGGTGTTCATCTCGTCGATGCGCGCCTTGATGAAGTTCAGCCGGTCCATGTTGATGGGGGCACCGGCGGCGCCATTGCCATCGATGTTGATGGCGCAGGGCATGCCGCCGACCAGGAAGTTGGGGTGCGGGTTTTTGCCACCGATGATGGTGTGAATCTTGACCCAGTCTTTTTGCAGGTCCAACGCTTCCAGGTAATGCGCCACCGCCATCAGGTTGGCCTCGGCCGGCAGCACGTAGGCTTTGGAGCCCCAGTAGCCATTCGAGAAGGGGCCGAGCTGGCCGCTCTCGACAAACCTCTTCAGGCGTGTCTGCAGGTCGCGGAAATAGCCAGGTGAACTCAAGGGGTGGCTGGGTGAAACCAGTTGCTGAAGGTCCGAGGTCTTTTTCGGATCGGCCTTGAGCGCCGACACCACATCCACCCAGTCCAGCGCGTGCAGGTGGTAGAAGTGCACCACGTGGTCGTGCACCTGCAGGGTCTTGTCAAACAACTCGCGCAGCAGGTGCGCGTTCTTGGGGATCTTGATGCCCAGCGCATCTTCCACCGTGCGCACCGAGGTCAGCGCGTGGGTGCCGGTGCAGACACCGCAGATGCGCTCGACAAAGGCCCAGGCATCGCGTGGATCGCGGCCCTTGAGAATGACCTCCAGCCCGCGCCACATGGTGCCGGTGGAGACGGCGTTGCGGATGACGTTGTTCTTGTCCAGATTGACCTCGCAGCGCATATGCCCTTCGATGCGCGTGACCGGGTCGACCACAATGCGGCGGCCGCTGTTGTCGAGGTTGAAGCCTTGGGTTTCGTAAGCCATGGTGGTGTTCCTTGTGCCGCTTTAAGATTTGCTTTCGGGGCGGCCACTGCTGGCCCGCGCGATGGCCGAGACGGCGGCATGCGCCACCACGGCTGCGCCGACGACGCCGGCGACGGTGCCACCAATCTTGTCGGCATTGCCTTCCACGCCAAACTGGTGGATGTCGGTCAGGCGTTCGTAGAACGAGCCCTTGTCCCAGAAGCCATCTTCCGAGCAGCCAATGCAGCCGTGACCGGCCTTGATCGGGAAGCTGGTGCCGTCATTCCACTGCACCGTGGAGCAGGCGTTGTAGGTGGTTGGACCCTTGCAGCCCATCTTGTAGAGGCAGTAGCCCTTGCGTGCGGCCTCATCATCAAAGGCCTCGACAAACTGGCCCGCGTCGAAGTGCGGGCGGCGATAGCATTTGTCGTGAATGCGCTGGCTATAGAACATCTTGGGCCGACCCTGGCGATCCAGTTCGGGGATCTTGTCAAAGGTCAGCATGTAGGTAATCACACCGGTCATCACCTCGGCAATCGGCGGGCAGCCCGGCACCTTGATGATGGGCTTGTCGGTAATCACTTTGTGGATCGGCGTGGCCTGCGTCGGGTTGGGTTTGGCGGCCTGCACGCAACCCCAGGAAGCACACGAGCCCCAGGCGATCACGGCCTTGGCATCCTTGGCGACGCGCTTGAGTTTGTCGATAAAGGGTTTACCGGACTGGATGCAAAACATGCCGTCTTCATTCAACGGCGGGTTGCCCTCGACCGCCAGAATGTAGTTGCCCTTGTACTTGGTCATGATCTCGTCGAGGATGGCCTCGGCCTGGTGTCCGGCGGCGGCCATCAGCGTGTCGTCGTAGTCCAGCGAGATCATCGAGAGCACCACATCCTTGGCCAGTGGATGGGCCGAGCGGATGAACGATTCAGAGCAGCAGGTGCACTCAAGGCCATGCAGCCACAGCACCGGCGTGCGTGGCTTGGTCTCCATGGCGTGGGCAATTTGCGGCACAAAGGAAGGTGCCAGCCCCAGGGAAGTGGCGGTAAGTGAGCAGTACTTCAGCAAACTGCGCCGCGATATGCCCTGACGGCGCATGACCTCGTAAAACGTCTCCATGGTGGCTGGCTCCAAAAATGGTTGTGTGCCAGCTGTTACTCAACATTTGAGCCAACTTGTCGAAGCCTAGGGAAAGTCCGGGGGTGGCGCTGTAAGCCCTTGATCTGTATCGATTTTTTAAATGGATTTGGGCGTCCAAAAAATGGCTTGGTAAACGACTGCAAACTGCGCTTGCAGTGGCTATGTCGAAGTGGAAATATTTTTTCCAGCGTGGGCCGCTTAGGGTGAAAGCGGATAGGGCACTTTCAATTTGCTCACCCTAAACCTGCCCCGTGCCCATGTGCATTGATTGATACAAATTATGGGCAACGCCAATAGCAAGACTACCGAGCCTGTAGCGGGGCGTGCTCGCTGCAGCCTACGCCAGCCTCACACGCACAAATATAGTTAAGCAAAATTACGGCAGCGTATCCAGTAATCTTGATTACACTCTTGCATAGTTTTTTCGAGCTGCAGGTACTGCGTTTGACGAAACCTTGTGCAGCCTTGCTGAAATTTTGCTTTGCAATTTCAACGGTAACTGCAACTAAATATAAAACTAACGCTCCGTTGGAGACACCATGGTTCAAAAGACAAAACGCGCAGTTGTCCATTCAAGCAACCAGGGCAGTGTGTATGGGGCTACTTTTTGGGCCACGGGCGTGCGGCTGATGAGCCGATACAACTTTGCTGTTAAGGCATCGATCATTTCTTTGTTGTTCCTCCTGCCGATGGTTTTGCTGGCGTACTTTTACGCGTCATCCGAATTGGAGCAGCTGCGATTCAGCCAGTCCGAGCAAGTTGGCGTGGCGACGCTGAAGAAGTTCAGCCCTATTTTGCAGGGTGTGTTGAAGACCCGAAATGCAACGCGCGCCATGTTGGGCAATTTCGATGGACTCGCCAAGTACACCGAAGGAAGAAAGCAAACCGACGCCGCACTGCTTGAATTTGAAACGCAATTGTCACAAAACGGCGATCCCTTGGGCGTTCGCCCCGAATTCAACAAACTTAAAGACGCTTGGGCAAATACCGCCAAGTCGAAGAATGGTGCAGATGAAAACGGACGGACTGTTTTTGGTCCCGTCACCACTTCCATTCTGACACTGCTCAACAAAATTGGTGATAACTCCAACCTGGTGCTGGACCCCGACCTGGACTCGTTTTACCTGGTTGACACGATGGTGCTTTCCATGCCCCCGCTGGCCGAAGACCTGGGTCAGCTTTGGGGCTGGGGAACCTATGCGGTGTCCAGACCTGGACTGTCTGTGGACGAAGAGAAGCGCTATACGGTGTGGGTTGCTGGCGCGGAAAACGGCATTAAGAGCAGCAAGGCTTATTTGCATCGGGTGATTGAAGCCAACCCGGAGCTCAAAAGCAAATTGAACCTCAAGGTTTTTGATGAGGCGCTTGCTTTCCAAAAATTCGCCAGTGATCCGGACGCATTGATTCAAAAAACGGACATGACTCCGCAACAGTATTTCGCCCGCGGCGAGGCTGTCGTGACAAATCTGTTGGGCTTTTACGATACGGGGCTGCCAGTGCTGGATGAACTGCTTCAGGTTCGCACCGGGAAAATGAAATTGCGCATGAGGGTGGTAGGGGTAGCAACAGTCATCACCCTTTTGTTGGCAACGTATTTTTTCTACAGCTTCTTTCTCCTGACACGGGGTGGCATGCAATTGGTCAGCCGCCATTTGCAGGAGGTTGCTGATGGGGACCTCAGCCATGTGCCCGCTGAACCACTTGGGCAAGACGAGTTGGCGCAGGTGATTCACTCTTTGATCAGTATGCACAGGGTGTTAGGTCACTTCCAGGCAGAACAAACCGAGATGGCGCAAAAGCACGCGGCAGGCGTGGTCGACTACCAGATGGAAACCAATAACCTGCCCGGCAGTTACGCCGGTATGGCACAGGGCATCAACGCCTTGGTACAGGCACACACGCAGGTGATATTGCGCCTGGTAGATTTACTCGGGCAGTACGCAAAAGGCGATTTTCAACAAGAGGTCGAAAACTTGCCAGGGCAACTGCAGCGGGTTACCGATACGGTTAGCCAGGCACGCTTGGCAATGCAGGAGGCCGCCCGGACCGCTAACGACAACGCCCGCGTAAAGGCGGCACTTGACAACGTGAGTATGCCGGTGCGTATTGCAGCGGATGACGGCACAGTCGTATATATCAATCATGCGCTTCGTGACGTTTTGAGGCGCGATCAGGCTGCATTTAGCAAGCAAATTCCAGGCTTCGATCCCGAGAAAATAGTTGGCGGCAGCATTGGCGTCTTTTATGCTGATTCAGCAGCTGCGTTGACGCGTTTACGAAACCTCACCGGCACGGTTCAGTCTCAACTTGAACTGGGTGGCCGTCGGTACCGCCTCACCACGACGTCAGTCATCTCTGAAGACGGCAATCGACTTGGCACCATTGGGCAATGGGACGACGTTACGGAGCAATTGGCAGCCGAAACTGAGGTGGACCAATTGGTGCGGGCCGCCGGACAAGGAGATTTTTCACAACGGCTCTCCGCCAATGGGAAAACTGGATTTTTTGCCAACTTGGCTACCGGTATGAATGGCCTTATGCATACCAGCGAGCAGGGTTTGAGTGACGTCGCATCCCTGCTGCAGGCCTTTGCAGAAGGGGATCTGACAAAGCGCATAGAGCGGGAGTACACGGGGCTATTTGGTCAAGTTAAGGTCAGCGCCAACGCCACTGCCGAGAACCTGACGCGGGTGATGGGTGAAGTACGGGGCGCGGCTGATTCACTAACCGGTGCCGCCAACCAGGTGAACTCTACGGCACAGTCCCTGTCGCAAAGTGCCAGTGAGCAAGCGGCCAGCGTGGAGGAGACCACGTCCACCATGGATGCCATGTCCGCTTCCATCAGCCAGAACAGCGACAACGCCAAAGTGACCGATGGAATGGCCAGCAAGACAAGCAAAGAAGCGGTAGATGGTGGCGCCGCTGTCAAGGACACGATATCGGCGATGAAGCAAATCGCTTCCAAAATTGGCATCGTGGATGACATTGCCTACCAAACCAATCTGCTGGCACTTAACGCTGCGATTGAAGCCGCTCGCGCCGGTGAGCATGGCAAGGGGTTTGCTGTCGTTGCGGCCGAAGTGCGCAAGTTGGCAGAGCGAAGCCAGCAAGCAGCAAAGGAAATCGGAGAGTTGGCTGGCAGCAGCGTATCTAAGGCCGAGCGCGCGGGCAGGTTACTGAATGAAATAGTTCCCAGTATTCAGAAGACCAGTGAACTGGTGCAGGAAATTGCAGCGGCGAGCGCCGAACAAAGTGAGTCTGTGGTGCAGATTGTTGGAGCCATTGGGCAGCTGAATAAGGCCACCCAGCAAAACGCGTCTGCTTCAGAGGAACTGGCAGCTACCAGTGAAGAGTTGTCCGGCCAGGCTCAGCAGTTGCAGCAGAGCATTGCATTCTTCAAGACCGGAGGTGATTTACCCAGGCCTTCTGCCCGTACCCTGGCCGTGCGCTCACCACAACGGTTGACCGCGCCCAGACCAAAATTGGTGCCGACGGGACAAATTGAACGCAATTTCAAGCCCTACTAAGCTGAAGTTCTCCATAGAGTTCTCGATGTTCATGTGTCCGCCAATAGTTCTGACTTCCGGAAGTTAGATTGATACGGCTGCGCGGGCAGGTCCTCTTCAGCGCTGCTTGTCGCGGTGACTTTTTGTCGCGTAGCTTTCCCTCTTGGTTGAATACATCTTGGCATCCGCCAGCGCTATGACCTCATCGGCGGCCTGTCCCGGTTCGGCGCAGGCCCAACCGACGCTGGCGGAAACGGTTCGCCCGCCGCCAGGTACTCCCGAGAGAATGTTGCTAAGTTGCTCGGCAGCACCAACCAATGACTCCGCCGCAATCCCTGGGCAGACCACGGCGAACTCGTCGCCACCCAACCTGCCGCAAATCCAGCCCTGCGCACAGAAATCCCGCAAACGACGGGCCACTTCGCAGAGCGTAGCGTCGCCTGCGGCATGACCAAAGCCGTCGTTGACCGCCTTGAAATCATTGAGGTCCAGCATCATGACTCCTAGCGAAGTATGGGAGGCGGCACAACTTGCGATGGCGGCATCGAGCTCACGGTAAAGTCCTCCCCGATTCAGCAAGCCGGTCAGCGCATCCGTATAAGATGCAGTTTCAGCAGCAAAGCGTGCGCGGTACATGCCACGCAAGATGAATGAAAAATTTATCAACGAAAGAATGAAGGCCAGGGTTTGCGCAATGCGCAAGCGCGACACCGTCGAAATGGACTGGCGCTCCAACTCGGTCGTGAGTTGATTCATGGAGTTCAGAATGCTGCCATTCTGCTCAGTCATGAACTGTGAAAACTCCTCAAGCTCGGTTGCGTCCGTGGGTGCTTTGGGCCATTGATTGAGAACGCCATGAACTTCGCCCACAAGCAGCGCCGCCTTACCCTGGACACCGTCGAGTTGAACGACTCTGCCATCTCCGCCGATCGTTTCGCCGCCTTGGGCAAACGCCAACAGGGTCCGGCGAAATATCTGGTCGGCCTGACCCATCTCGATGGCGGATTCTGCGCGCTGCGCTGCACTGAGACGCGGGTTGGTTGCCAGAAGTGCGGCCTTGGTGATGCGCTGTGACAGCATTCGCTGACGTCCCGCCAAGTTAATTGCAACGGCATCCCTTTCGACCTGGCGCGCAATCGTGTAACTGAACGCGAGCGTGCCCAGATCCAGCAGCACAAACGTTGCGACAGCCAGGGCAAGCCGGTTTTTCATTTTGGCGTTGGGCGTTTTGCCCGTGAGCGAAGCATGGGTGGGTTAAGAATAGCTGATTTTCATGTCTGAGTCGCTAGAACAATAGAGCGTGTTCGCGGTCAGAGAAAGACACGGTTTCCCTGTGGTGGCGTCGGATTCGAAACTGCACGGACGCTCCCAACTTGGGGTTCACCAGGCAAGCTGTGTAGCCACTGCTGAAGCGCCGTCACGCGCGCGAATGCGGGAGAGGTTTCTCCCAACCCGTCTTGCAGGTAGGGCAGGGCTTCTTGCAATCGAAGCCGGGCCTGCGGAATCTGCTGGTTCATGGCCAGGTGGGTGACCAGATTCAAGGCGTTCCACAGCACAGCCGGGTGGTGCGCGCCGAGTGCGCGGGACAGGGTCTGGTTGCCCTGGGACAGCGATTCCAGCGCCAGATTTTGTTGGCCACTGCGTTGCGCCAGTAGGCCCTGGAAATTCAGCCATTGGCCCAGAAAAATATCGTCTTTTATTCCCAGCGCGCTCGCGGCTTCCAGATAGCGGCGTGTCAGCCCATCGTCCTGCGCCAGCAGCGCTTGGCTTACCCGTTGCAGACAGGCTTTTCCTCGCACAACAGCAGGCAAGGGTGGCGAAGCGGGGTGTTCGCAAAGCAAGCCCATGCGCTGGTCAATTTCAGGGTAGCGGGCCATGCCGCCGGTTGCCACTAACAGTCTGTGCGCCGCCAGCGTAGCGGCGCCCTGGCTGTCGGAGGACTTCTCCTGGTGCACGGCTTCAAGGATGCGGGCAAACGCCGGTTGGGCCTGATCGGTATAGCCCATCGTGACCAGATGATCGATGCGGTGTATTTGCAATCGGGTACAGGCTTTTCCGACGGGATCAAATTCCTTTTCGCAGCGCTGACTGGCGGACTCGTACAACGCATAGGCCGTTCGGTAATGGCCGGCCCGAAGTTCCAACTGCGCCAGTTCATCCAGCACGCCCAACACTGCGGTGGGGTCTGCCGCAGGGTCCTGCGTCAGTCGCAACAGGAGTCCATTGAGGCGTTGCTCGGCGTGCAGAAAATCGCCTTGGGTGGCTTCGAGTCGGGCCAGCAGGCGGATGGAAAACTGGTCCCTGCGGTGGCTGCCGGTGAGCCCCACTTTGGCCAACAGGCTGGCAGTTTCCAGCAGGTTCCCAATACCCTGCGTCGGGTTTCCGTTGTTCGTAACGGCAGCCTGAAAAATAGCCATGCGCGCAGCTATTTCGGGGTCGCTCTGGAGCGCGCCGGCGAGGCGTTGCGCCTGCGCGATGCGTTCTTCGGCACGCGAAAATTGAGACAACTCGATGGCTCCTTCCGCCCGGTCCAACGCGGACAGGGCAGCGTCCCGCATGCGGCCACTGGCTTGCAACCACCCGATGAGTTGTTCCAGGGAAGCGTCCGCATCGGCCCATGCGTCCAGGCCTATCTGGGCTTCGGCGATACCCTGCAGCAAGTCGATGCGCAAGGCCGGTTGCTGTTGCATGCCGGCGATCGATTTTTGTCCCTTGACCAGCAACTCACGGGCAGATACTTCGTGGCCGCGGCTGAGGTCGGTGTTGGAAAGGCGAAACAGGTCCACCTGGAAATTCTTTGCCGCGGTCGCTTTGGCCGCTTCGTCTTGGGCCTGCAGGCCAAAATAGACCGCCGCCGCCGTCACCGCCAGCAGCGCAATGAGCGCCACCGTGCTGGCCAACGCGGCCACCTTGTGGCGGCCGATGAATTTGCGCACGCGGTACAGGGCGCTGTCCGGGCGGGCAAGCACCGGCTCGCCCCGCAGCCAGCGGCCCAGATCTTCTGCAAATGCATTGGCCGTGGCGTAGCGCTCTTCGGGCGACCTTTTCAGAGCCTTGAGCACGATGGTGTCCAGGTCTGCCGCGAGGGAGCGGGGCAGGTGCTGCAGGCAGCCACTGGCGTGTTCGCTCGGACGCTGGGCATCGCTGTGCAGGATGGCACGTTCCAGCGCGCTGTTGTTTTTTCCGGTAAATGGGCGCTTGCCGCAAAGCAGTTCGTACAACAAAACCCCTGCAGCCCAGATATCGGCCCCAATGCCCACGGCCGATCCATTCAACTGCTCGGGCGATGCATATTGGAGTGTCAGTGCGCGGCCGCCCAGGCGTGTGAGCTCAGACTCCTGCCCAGGGTCTGCCTCAGCCTCCAGCAGTTTGGCAATGCCGAAGTCCAGCAGCTTGGGTATACCGTCGCCCGATACCAGCACGTTGCCGGGTTTGATGTCCCGGTGAATGATCAGATTGGCGTGGGCGTACTGAATCGCCTCGAGCACTTGGCGTACCAGCACCACACAGGCTTTTGCATCACAGGCGTTGTCTTTGGCATAGCTGGTGATGGCAACCCCGCGCACGTATTCCAGCGCTAAAAAAGGTTGACCGTCGGAGGAGACGCCCGCGTCATACAGGCGCGCAATGAAGGGGTGGTTGAGGCTGGCGAGGATGTTGCGTTCGCGCTCAAACCGTTGCAGCAGGGTGGCTTTGCGCAAGTACAGCGCGGGTAGCTTGAGCGCCACCTCGCGTTTGAGAGTGCCGTCGCTTCGCACCCCAAGCCACACATCGCCCATGCCCCCGCGCCCGATTTCGCGCAGCAGGGTGTAGGGGCCAACCATGTCACCGGTCGCATATTCCGAGGCGCGCTCTTGGGTTTCTCCGGGAACCCCGGAAATGCCCGGAACCTGCTCCAGCAGGGCCAGCATTTCGCGCGACGCTTGCTCGCTCAGCATCTGGCGCAACAAGGGAACCAGGTCGGCCGACTCGGGCGCAATCCGGTTGATCCATGCCTCACGCTCGCTGGGGTCCAGGTCCAGTGCTTCATCCAGCAATGGGGACAGGCGTTGCAGAAGGATGACGTTGGATTTCAATGGAAAAATGGGTTGCGAGTGTTGCCACTCTTTGGGGTCATAGACGGATTTTTTCGGCGCACACGGCTACGACCTGCAATTACTGAAGGGCTGCCGTTAACAACAACCGGGCCTTCTCCCAGTTGCGCCGCACGGTGCGTTCCGAGGTTCCCTGAATCTCCGCAATCTCGGCTTCGGTCAGGCCGCCAAAAAATTTCAGTTCCACCAGTTGTCCCAATTCTTTGTCGGCGCTGCAAAGCACTTCCAGTGCCTCGTTCACCCGCAGCACATCGAAATCGCCGCCGCCGCCGATTTTTCCCGACAACTCGGTGTCAAGGACCAAATGTTCGGCATCCCCGCCGCGCCGCTCGGCAGACCGGGCCCGCGCAAAGTCGACGATGACGGAGCGCATCACCGTCGCTGCGTAGGTGAAAAAATGTTTGCGATCTTCGACCGGAATAGCGTTGAGCCCCATGAGCTTGAGGTAGGACTCATGCACCAGCGAAGTGGTGTCGAGTAGTGTCATGGCCTGGTGCTGGCGGATTCGGGAACGGGCCAGCCGGTGCAAATCGTCGTAGAGCAAGCCGAATGCCCGGCCCGAGGCGTCGTTGTCACCCTGTCGTGCGGCTGCGAGCAAAGTCGTTAAATCGGCCATCGTGCCGCGTTCCTCCCAATTCGGTCATTGTGCCGTGGGGGATGGCATTTTGCAATTCGGCCACCGGGTGCGCGGCCAGTGCGTGCCCGAATGGAATGACATTGGCGGCGTGGTGTGTTTCTCCCTTCAGCGCGGTTTGGCGTTGTGCGCGGGCATGGCTTCGGGACTTCCACGTCACGATGCCCAGCAACAAACAGCAGACCAGAAAGTTGCCGCAGAAAATCAATGCCATGTAGTTGTCCTTGATGACGAATTCGCCGTACAAAATGCCCGACAGGTGCGCAAATGCAAAGTAGCCCCAGGTCGAGCGCGAAATGGCTTTCGCGCCGTTGTTGCAGTCCAAAGCGGCTTTGAGTTGCGGCAGGTACGCCAACATGCGACCCGCATTGGCGACAAAAAATACCCCGGTGATGGCCTCGTTCACGGTGGCGAGCATGTGGTTCCCCTGTTCCCTGGTGTGTGACAGCAGCCAGCATCAAGGCCGACTTAATGGGATATACGGAGCAAGTTGTCCGAACCGGCCAACGGGGTGAAAAATAGTTATTTTTCAAGGCAATCGGGAAAGCCTGACCGGTCT
>CAIQEX010000369.1 GCA_903870955.1 uncultured beta proteobacterium | reverse complement strand
GCGTCTGGTGCTGGACACCAACATCGTCATTGATTTGCTGAAAAAAGTTCCCACGGTTGTGGACCGTTTTTTGGGCTTATTGGAAGCACAAACCCGGCTTTTGATTTGTCCTCTTGTGGTGGCCGAGGTGTATGCCGGCGCTTTCAAGCGCGAGCACAAAGACATTGAGGCACTTTTTGATTTGTGCCAACGCATCGATATGGACATCGACACTGGGCGTGTTGCGGGTCAGTACGCGAACCAATTTTCCAAAGCCTTTCAAGGCATCTCGCTGGAAGATTATGTGCTGGCGGCCACGGCGCGCACGCAGCGCTGTCCGCTGTGGACGCATAACCGAAAGCACTACCCGATGGACGATATTGAGTTGTTGACTGCGTGAACGCGCAGTAGGGCAATTGAGATCCAACGATGTAAAGCAGCTATCCACACAATCTGCGTAGGGTGAATGCTCCTTGCACGATAGTGCGGCGGCGAACTCCATGGTGGTTTTCGCAATGAGTTCGGCAGGCTATGAGCGTGGTCAGTCGGACGTCTATTCAACGCTTATGGAAGAAGGATTTATATGGCAAGCAATAACGCAAAGTGGTCGGCGGAATTTTTGGGAACGTTCTGGTTGACTCTGGGTGGCTGCGGTAGCGCGGTGCTGGCGGCTGCGTTTCCCGGTGTGGGTATCGGTCTGCTCGGCGTATCCCTGGCCTTTGGCTTGACCGTGGTGACCGGGGCCTATGCCTTCGGCCCCATTTCTGGCGGGCATTTCAACCCTGCGGTTTCCATCGGTCTGGTGGTGGGCAAACGCTTCCCCGCAGCCGAACTGCCGGGTTACATCATTGCGCAGGTGTTGGGTGCCATCGCAGCCGCGGGCTTGCTGTATCTGATCGTCTCCGGCAAGGCTGGTTTTCAAGGTGTGGGCGGCTTTGCCAGCAATGGTTATGGTGCTAACTCACCCGGCGGTTTCAGCATGATGTCAGTGCTGCTGACCGAAGTCGCCATGACGGCCATCTTCCTCATCGTCATTCTGGGCGCGACGGCCAAAAAAGCCGCTGGCGCATTTGGCGGCTTGACCATCGGCCTGTGCCTGACCCTGATTCACCTGGTGTCCATCCCGGTGTCCAACACCTCGGTCAACCCCGCTCGCAGCACCGGTCCGGCGCTGTTTGCACAGACCGGCGCCATGGGTGATTTGTGGCTGTTCTGGGTCGCGCCGATCGTCGGTGCCGTTCTGGGCGCACTGATTTACAACGTGTTGCTGGCTGACGGCTCCGAGGCTTAATCACGGTGCCTTGAGGCACCCTGGTATCTACAACGAGGCACTCTTTAGTGCCTCGTTGCGCATTGTCAAGGTGTTGCGCTGTTCGAAGCCTAGACTGAATGCGTGACCGCCTCCACGCTGCTTCTCTACATCAGTCTTTTTCTCGGCTCGCAAGTCCTGCTGGGGTTTGCCTTTACCTTGCTTCGCAAGCGTGGCAGCGTACCGATAGCAGCGCTTTTAGTCACGGATGAGCCGCCTAAGCGTCAGTCTGCAGCCTGGAGTGGTTTGCGCGCCTTTCGGGTTGCACGCCGCACCTATGAAGATGCTGCGCAAACCCAATGCTCGTTCTATCTGGAGCCGGTGGATGGGGTGGCGCTGCCAGACTACCAGCCTGGGCAATTTCTCACTTTCAGTCTGCTGATTCCTGCTGCGCCCGGTGTTGAGGCGCGCACGATTACGCGTTGCTATTCCCTCTCCGACAGTCCCTCGCCGAATCACTACCGGGTCACCATCAAACGCGTGGTGGCTCCCGCAGACCAAGCGGGGGTGCCGGATGGTGTGTCGTCCAATTTCTTCCACGACCATGTGCATGTCGGGAACACGTTGCAAGTTCGCGCACCCTCCGGTCACTTCTATCTGGATTCCGTGGGGCTCGCGCCGGTGGTGCTGATTGCCGGTGGCATCGGCATCACGCCGATGATGAGCATGCTGCGTTGGTGCGCGCAGCACCAACCACAGCGCGGGGTGCATCTCTACTATGGCGTGCGCAACAGTGCGGAGCATGCCTACAAGGCGGCACTCGAAGACATGGCAAACAAGTTGCCACAGTTGCGGCTGCAGGTGGTCTACAGCAAGCCCTTGCCAGACGACCGCGAAGGTGTGGACTATCAGCACCCGGGTCGTGTGGACATGGCCCTGCTCAAGCAGACGTTGCCCCATGGCGAGCACCAGTTTTACATCTGTGGGCCGACGGCCATGATGGAGAGTCTGGTGCCCGGCCTTAGCGCCTGGGGCGTGGCCAGCAAAGATATCCATTTCGAAGCCTTCGGACCCGCGAGCGTGCGACTGCCAAAGTCCGAGGACAAGCCGCAGGGCGTTGATGCAGCAATTGCTATTCCGGTGCACTTTCAACGCAGTGGCAGATCGCTGACCTGGAACGGCAAGGAAGGCAATCTGCTCGATTTTGCCGAGGCGCATGGCATCCGGGTGGAGTCCGGCTGCCGCTCAGGAAGTTGCGGCAGTTGTGTCAGCACCCTGGTGCGTGGTGCGGTGGAATATGACAATCCGCCCGACTATGACTTGCTACCCGGGCAATGCCTGCTGTGCGTAGGCAAGCCGCGCGATTCACTGGCGCTGGACGCCTGACTGCCATGCGACCCAAGCTCTTCACGCGCGAGATTATTCCCTTCACGCTGTCGTTTGCTGTGCTGGCGGTGGGCGCACTTTTGCTGGATAGCCTGCTGCACTACTACACCCTGGTGTGGATCGGGCGCTACCTCGGCATTGTGGGAACCTTGTTAATCCTGGGCTCTTTCCGCTACTCGCTGCGCAAGCGCAAGATCATTTCCAGCGGCAACCCTGTCACTCTTTTGCGGCGCCATGAGTACATGGCCTGGCTGGGTTCGCTGCTGATCCTGGTGCATGCGGGCATCCACTTCAATTCCATTTTGGGCTGGCTGGCGGTGTGGGCCATGCTGATCAATATCGGCAGTGGCCTGGCCGGCAAGTTCCTGCTGGATCGTGCCCGCAAGCGCATGCTGGAAGCGCGCCAAACCATGCTGCGCCAGGGCGTGCCTGAGGCTGAGTTGGAGGAGCGTGTCTATTTGGATACGCTGACGTTTGATGCCGTCAAACAGTGGCGTGCGGTGCACTTTCCGATCACGCTGGCATTCACTGTGCTGGCGCTGGCGCACATCATTGCGGTGTGTCTTTTCTGGGGTTGGAAATGACGCGCCGTTGGGTCTGGATCGTGGTCAGCCTGAATCTGGCGCTGCTGATTGCGCTGGTGTTTATCTACCCGCACCTGATGGTGAGCCCGGGCGCTGTGATCACCGGGCATTCCGAGTTCGCCACCGATTGCTTTGCCTGCCACGCACCGTTGCGTGGCGCTTCATCGGCCCGTTGTATAGCCTGCCACGCGCTGCCGGATATTGGCTTGCGCACGACCAAGGGCCGGCCCATCGTGCACAAGACCTTGAAGGTATCTTTTCATCAGGACCTGACGGAGCAAAGTTGCATGACGTGCCACAGCGACCACGCCGGGCCCAAGCTGCTGCAAAAGAGCCGCAAGCCGTTTTCACATGAACTGTTGCGCAGCGCCGTGCGCGAGCAGTGCCAGAACTGTCACCGGGCACCGACCGACAAACTGCACGGCAAGATCACCGGCAACTGCAGCCAGTGCCACACGCAAAGCGCGTGGAAGCCCGCCAGCTTCGACCATGAAAAGTCCTTCGTGCTGGACCGGGACCACAACGTCGAGTGCGTCACCTGCCACGTCAACAACGACTACAGCCGCTACACCTGCTACGGCTGCCATGAGCACACGGTGCAGAACGTATTGCGCGAACATCGCGATGAGGGCATCCGCGATCTGGACAACTGCGTGCGCTGCCACCGCAGCCGCGACGGCAAGGGTGGAGACCATGGCGGCGGTGACGATTGACCCTCAGAACCCAGATGGGTAGCGCGCCATGAACTTGATCCAACCCGATGCGGACCTGCAGTCCACGCTGATTGGCATCAGTGTGGCATTGGGGATTGGACTTTTAATCGGTGCCGAGCGTGAGCGGCGCAAAGACAACTCACCAACCCGCAGCGCAGCCGGAATTCGCACCTTTGCGGTCGCCGCCCTGATGGGGTCTGTGGGCCAGATGCTGGGCGGTGTCGAACTGTTGGCGCTCGTGGTGTTCGTGGTGGGCGCTGGCGCCATGATTGCGTACCAGAAATCGTCCGCCAAAGACCCGGGTCTGACGACCGAATTTGCCTTGGTGCTGACCTGCATGCTGGGTGCAATGGCCATGCAAAATGGTTTGCTGGCGGCAGGTATCGGGGTCGCATTGGCACTGGTATTGGCATCGCGCAGCCGGATGCACCACTTTGTCAGCCGCGTGATGACCGAGCAGGAATTGCACGACACCTTGTTGTTCTTTGCCGTCGCGCTGATCGCTGTGCCGCTGGTGCCAGACCGTTTCATGGGGCCATTCGATGCGCTCAACCCGCGCGCATTGACGACCCTGATCGTGGCCGTCATGGCCATCAGCGCAGCAGGCTATGTGGGTATGCGCTGGATGGGGCCGCAGCACGGGCTTCCGCTGGCGGGGTTTGCGTCTGGCTTTGTCTCCAGCGCAGCCACCATTCATGCCATGGGCCAACGCACCCGCCAGGATGCCTCGCTGATGGCCCCCGCTGTAGCCGGTGC
>CAIQEX010000368.1 GCA_903870955.1 uncultured beta proteobacterium | reverse complement strand
GTTCTCGCAGATTTACGAGGCAAGACACCGGTTGCCACCTTTAAGGTCGAACTCATTTGCATCATTGATGCAATCGACCATGGAACGCTGGTATTTCGCAATGCACGGCACCAATTCATCCTGCCTCCGAGCCGCATATTCCATTGGGTCAAACGCTGGTTCGAAGGCGTTTACCTTAGGAATTACCGATGATCACACTCACTACATCAAGCCCATACGACCTGTTAGGCGGCGAAGGCGGCATTCTCAAACTTGTGCATCGTTTTTATGAACTTATGGACGAGCTACCAGAGGCCTACAACGTTAGGCAATTGCACCCTGAAAGCTTAGCCGGCAGCGCTACAAGCTTGTTTGAATATTTGTCAGGCTGGTTCGGTGGCCCCGCACTCTATATTGCCAAGAAAGGACACCCACGTTTGCGCATGCGCCATGCACCTTACGCCGTGGACCTGGTGGTGCGTGATGAATGGATGCTGTGCATGACACAGGCGCTGACCGAGCAGGTTGCTGACATTGCTCTGCGTGACCAGCTAATTCACACCTTCGCCCAAATGGCCAACCATTTGATCAACACCGACGGTAGTCACAGTTGCGCAGGGTAATGCCTACGGCCTTAACCTTTACCTACTGATGCTACTTGTCGGCACCATCATCGTGATCAGCATCTTGGTGTTGCGAGTTGCTGCGCACGCAATGATTTTGCGTGGATTGCGGGCTCCCCGATTAGCGCATCAAAAAACACCGACGGATCTGGGCTTGAGCTCCCACGAAATACGACTGCCTATAGCGGACAACAAGACACTTTTTGCTTGGTTTGTGCCAGTTCCCGACCACTTGCCAGGCCCTGGGGTGGTCGTGATGCACGGATGGGGTGCCAACGCAAGTTTGATGCTACCGGCACTGGCGCCGTTGCACGCGGCAGGCTTTTCAGTGTTGCTTCTGGATGCCCGTTGCCACGGCCAAAGTGACGACGCAGCGTTTACCTCGTTACCCCGCTTTGCAGAGGATATTGAGGCGGGTCTGGATTGGTTGAGTCGGCAACCTTCGGTAGACCCTCAACGACTTGCGGTCATGGGACATTCAGTAGGTGCCGGCGCTGCATTGCTATGTGCCACGCGGCGGCCCGATTTGCGCGCAGTCATTTCCCTGAGCGCGTTCGCTCACCCGCGCGAAATCATGCGGACCTTTCTTGCTGAAGCGCACATCCCCTACATGGTTCTGGGCTGGTATGTCATACGTCATGTTCAAACTGTGATTGGTGCGCGCTTTGACGACATTGCGCCTATTGCCAGCATAACGCGGCTTCGTTGCCCGGTAATGCTGGTGCATGGCAGCGATGACGAACTGGTGCCCTTTGCGGACTCGCAACGTCTGTTTGAAGCTGGATCTGCTGGCCAGGTGCAGTGCCTGCGCGTGGACGGCGGGCATGACCCCAGCGCAGCCTTGGAGACCCATCTACCTGTATTGATCGACTTCTTGCAACAGGCCGTTTCAGACGTTCCCCTACTCATAACGACAGTTCCGATACATCGAAAACCCTTAAATTAACCCTGGAGACCAAATGAAAGCCTTTCAAGACTACTACCCCGAAAACGTCGCGCAGTGTTACGGTTGCGGCTCAAACAATAGCCATGGACACCAAATCAAGACGCATTGGGACGGTGAAGAGACGGTGACCTTTTTCACACCCGAACCCTATCAAATGTCGGTTCCTGGCTTTGCATATGGGGGACTAATCGCATCGCTGATTGACTGCCATGGAACAGCAACAGCCGCTGCAGCTATGTACCGGCACGAAGAACGCGCAATGGACAGCCTGCCGCCTTTTCGCTTCGTTACGGGTTCATTACATGTGGATTTCTTGAAGCCCACACCCATTGGAGGCGCACTGGAAATTCGTGGCCGTATCAAGGCAATAAAGGGTCGAAAGGTAATTGTTGAGGTTATGGTTATAGCAAACGATGTCACCACTGCACGCGGAGAAGTTGTCGCGATACAGATGCCCGAAAGCTTTGGAACTCAAGCAGTAGCAATCTGAAAGCCTGCTGGTCAGCTGCTACCAACCCAAAGGAGGACCGATCATTCAATTCAACGTGAGTCACAAAGCAGTCCTTGGCGAAGGTGCTGGAGTCTCCATCGCTTGTTTAGCATTTGGTATTTGAAGCGGGCTTAATGTGTCCAAACCTCTTGAGAATGATTGCCTGTCAATTTAAGCCCGTGCCACACGG
>CAIQEX010000367.1 GCA_903870955.1 uncultured beta proteobacterium | reverse complement strand
AGCAATTCGTCGCGACTGACCACGCGGCGTTGCACGCCGTACTTGGCCATCAGTGCGGCAGCACCGGCAGCCGCGTCAAAGGCCTTTTGATCGACATAAAAGTGGGCAATGCCTTTTTCCAGCCGGTTGTATTCGATGCCGGTGGCGGCCACGATGTCTTTCAGCGCACTGTGGCTGTAGGAGCCAAGCGCAACCAGTTGCTGCACATTGCGTTCAAAGGCGGCGTCGTTGCAATTGGCCAGAAATTCCAGGCCCCAGCGGTATTGGTGCCATCCTTTCCCGATTGGTATTTGCGGACGGAACAGCAAGGGCGCCTCTTTGCTGAACATCCATTTCAGCGCCTTCCAGGGCGCTTCCTTGTTGGCCCAGGGTTCGCAATAGCTGACCGATATTTGTGCCGCGTTGGCAAAGCTGGTCTCCAGGGCCGCGTCGGCTTGTCGGTCCACCACAGTGACCTCATGCCCTCGCTCCGCCAGATGCCATGCGGTGCTCACGCCCATGATGCCCGCGCCTAAAACAGTAATTTTCATGCTTGCAGTGTCGTGTAAATGACCAAAATCAAGAATGCTTGGCGCGAAAGATTGCAAAACCATTAGCGCCGTTAATAATGAGGGCCATGCGAACCTTTGATGCAGATGCCCTGGAATGTCTTGCCGCTATCGTGGAAGAGGGTGGTTTTGAGCGCGCTGCTGTGCGGCTCTCCGTGACCCAGTCTGCCGTGTCGCAACGCCTGCGCTCGCTCGAAGCCCAAGTTGGCACCGTGTTGCTGGTGCGCAGCCGTCCCATCCGTCCCACCACGGCCGGTCGCTTGTTGATCAAGCACGCGGTGCAACTTAGGCTGTTGCGTTCCGACCTGGAAACCGACCTGCAAGACCTGACGCCGGGCAGCAAGACCCAGCGTGAAGAGGAGCGCATCTCGATTGCCATCAACGCCGACAGCATTGCGACCTGGGCCTTGCCTGCGCTTAGTCCCTTGGTCAACGCGGGCTTGCCGCTGGAAATCATCACCGATGACCAGGACTTCACCCATGAGTGGTTGCGCGAAGGCCAGGTGCTGGGTTGCGTCACCACGTTGAAGCTGGCGCTGCGTGGCTGCAAGGTGCTGCCACTCGGAGACATGCAGTACGTCGCAGTGGCCAGCAAAGCCTTTGCCAATGTCCAGTGTCCACAGGGCCTGACCCCGCACAACTTCCGCCAGATACCTTTTATTGCTTTCAATCGCAAAGATGACTTGCAGGCCGACTTTGTCGGCCGCGCTTTGGGCCTTCGGCGCGTGGCTTTGAGTCAACGCTTTGTGCCCAGTTCGGAAGGGCAGGTGCATGCGGTGCAGTCTGGCTGGGGCGCCAGTGTGGTGCCGCAACTGCTGGTGAAAGATCAGATTGACCGGGGAGAATTGGTGAACCTGACGCCTGACTTCAGCCTGCCGGTTAGCCTCTATTGGCATTGCTGGAATCTGGATTCGGACGTGATCGATCGTCTCACGCAGGCTTTGGCCCAGGGCGCGTCACAGGCCTTGGGCAGTCCCGTAAAACTGACAAGTCACAAAATAACCCCACAATCCACGAAATGACGTAGACGACTAAACTGCGCGCATGAAATCCAACACCGTGGTCAAGGTTTCCTTCAAAGAGCAAATGCTGCAGGCGCGCGAGGACGCCATCATTCGCACCGTTAATCTGCTGTTGGCAGAAAAAGGCTTTGAGGCCATGACCGTCGATGAGGTGGCCGCCTCGGTGGGTATTGCCAAGGCCAGCCTGTACAAACACTTTCCCAGCAAGGAAGACTTGGCCGCCGCCGCCATGGTTAGCGTGATGCGTCGCGCCCAGGCGTTCATTGCCACCTTGCCCACAGAAGCCGCGCCCATCGATAAGTTGCGCGCGGTGGTGCGCTGGACTATGGAGGTAAAACTCGCGGGTGAGATGCCTTCGCTGCCGAGTCAGAACTCCAAGCTGCGTGCCGCCTTGATCGGTAATCGGGATTACATGGATGGCTTGATGGAAGTGAGCGATGCGCTGGGAAACTGGATTGAATCGGCCCAGGCCGCCGGTGCCATCAGCGCCAACATTCCGGCCATTGCCATTTTGTACACCATCTATGCCCGCGCCTGTGACCCGGTGCTGGAGTTTCTGAAAATGGGTGGCCAGCACAGCGATGCACAAATCATTGATTTGGTGATGGGCACCTGTTTCGATGGGCTCAATGCCCGTTAGTGCCTGGCAGACAATCTAGATTTCGATGCAGGCCGCCGGCTTGAAATGCACCTGCTCATTCTTGCGGGCGTAGCCCAGCGGATTCGCGACCACGCGACAACCCTCTACGAGGTAGTCCGACGGTGCGTGCAAATGCCCGTGCATCCATAACTGGGCCTGTGGCAACAACGCGTCCAGTGCATTGCAGAACCCGGCCGTTCCGGGTGTCATCCCGTAGCGTGGGTCGGCACTCTTCAGGCTGGGTGCAAAGTGGGTCACGACCACGGTGCCACCATCAAAGGGTTTGGCCAATTCGGCTTGCAGCCATTGCTGGCATTGCAATCCCTGTTCACGCAAAAGCTCGGCCAGGAAGGGTTCGCCCTGGCGGGTAGTGCCAGTCTTCTTCAAGTAATAGTTGGCGGCACGGAAGGCCTTTTCTGGCGCGTCCAGAGCGGCAAAGTCTGTCCACAGCGTGGTGCCGACAAAGCGCAGACGCCTACCCGTTTGGTCGGTCCATGGCGAGACCCAGGTTTCGCGCTCCAGCCAGACCATGCCCAGGCGTTCGCACGTTTCGCGCAGGCGCGCATGGGCCACATCAAAGTCCAGCGTGTCGTACTCGTGGTTCCCAGGAACAAAGATGACCGGCGTAGGCCAGCCCAAAAGGGGTGAGAACTGCCGCAGTCCGAAGTCCTCGTCCTGCATGTGATGGCCGGGTTGGTACGAGCCGATATCACCGGCCAGCACCAACACGTCGGCACCCGGTGCAGGGGTGGCCTGCCAGTTCGGATGCGTCTCCAGATGGAGATCACTGAGGAGTTGAATTTTCATGGAGTGCGGCGCTCGCTGGTCAAGCGGGAAAGGCCTTGTCCGCCAGTGCCTGCACCTTGGAGCGCAACCACGCGTGTGCACTGGAACTGTCCTGGCGCTGGTGCCACAGCGCGTCTACGTGAACCACAGGGACTTCGAATGGCAATTCGCGCTGTATCAACTGGTCGGCAAATCCAGTGACATTGATAAAGTGACGCGGCAGCACGGTCAACAAGTCAGAGTTGGCGACGACCTTGCCGGCGGTGAAAAACTGGTTCACGGTCAGCACGACACGTCGCTTGCGACCTACCAAAGCCAGTGCTTCGTCAACGAAACCAAAGGCGCGACCGGAGAAGCTCACCAACATATGGCGCGCACTGCAGTAGCGGTTGAGTGTCAAGGGGCCCGTGGCATAGGGATGACCTTGGCGCATCACGCATACGTATTCGCCCTGGAACAGCCGATGGTGCAGAAAGGCCACGCTTTCGCCGACCTGGGCGCGCGCACTCAGGTCCGCCAAAGCCGCCGGAAAATGGCCTATTGCCAGATCGGCTTGTCCCTCGTCCAGCAGTTTTCTTGGGTCGCGCGTGGTCAAGGGGACGATGCGCAGGCTGACCCCAGGCGCCTCTTCGCCCATGACGGCCACCAACCCGGGCATCAACTCCGCTGCGGTGGCATCGGCCATGGCCAAAACAAAGGCGTTGTCGGCGGTGGACGGGTCGAAGACGCTGGGTGCCAGCACCGCCTGTAGGCCGCCCAGTGCCTCGCGCACACCGGGCCAGAGTTCGAGTCCGCGTGCGGTGGGCTCCAGGCCGCGGCCCTTGCGCACCAGCAGTTCGTCGCCCAGTGCTTCGCGCAAGCGTCTTAAGGCATTGCTAACCGCCGGTTGCGTCAGGGACAAATGTCGGGCGGCCTTGGTCAGGCTGCGTTCCGCCATTACCTCATCGAACACCTTGAGCAGATTGAGATCAAAAGTGCGCAGATTGAAGGAAATTGCGGCGTTCATTCATTCATTATATGAATAGATGAGATCACCAACCAAAAGTAGACGCATACGAGTGTTAACCCTATGATTCCACCCATGTCTACATATAACACGCACTCATTCAATCTCTCGCGGGAGTTTGCTATGGCCCGTTTCGCTGAACCCCATCTGGCTTCCGCTTCCCACGAACCTGTCAACACCAGTCCTTTGCTGATTGGCAATATGGGCTCGGCCCTCGACGGTTCCCGTACTTTGGCGGGCATGTTGGTCGCCGCAGTGATGGCCGCACTGCTGGTTGTGGCGGATCAGGTTATTGATACCTGGACCGACGGCCATTTACTGGCGGGTTGGGTGGTTCTGTGGACCATCGTCTTTGCCGCCTTGGCCCTGCTGGCCCCGCCCTTGCGCCACATGGCCGGTTTCGCTGCGGGTGGCTTGGGCCGTCGCGTGCAGACCTGGCGCGCAGCGCGCGAGGAAGCACGCATGTGGGAATTGGCCAGTCATGACCCGCGTGTGGTCGAAGAAATTCACGCGGCCATGTCGCGTTCGGCAGCTTAAGCAAAACGCTTTCAGCACGCAAAAAAGCCACCGCATGCGGTGGCTTTTTTTATGGTTTCGCCCGCATGGGGCGAATTATTTATAGTCTGGTTCAGGCGGTCAGACGCTGTTCCAGTTTTGCTTTTGTCTCTTCGAGTTCCTTCGGCAGGTGGTAGGCGAGTTGCGAGAACAACTCGGTGTGCAGGGCAAACTCCTGTTTCCAGGCGTCCTTATTGAGGCTGGTGACGGAGTCAAACTGCGCTGCGCTGAAGTCCAGACCCTTCCAGGTGATTTCCGAATAGGCCGGCGCAATGCCAAAGCCGGTTTCTACACCCGACGTGCTGCCTTCGAGGCGATCAATCATCCACTTCAGAACACGCATGTTTTCGCCATAGCCGGGCCAGACAAACTTGCCGTCGTCGCCCTTGCGGAACCAGTTGACGCAGAAGATCTTGGGCAGCGTGTGGCCGGTTTCTTCGAGTTTGTGTTCCATGTCCAACCAGTGCTGGAAGTAGTCGCTCATGTTGTAGCCGCAGAAGGGCAACATCGCGAAGGGGTCGCGGCGCACCACACCCATTTGGCCCACGGCAGCGGCAGTGGTCTCAGAGCCCATGGTGGCTGCCATATAGACACCTTCAACCCAGTT
>CAIQEX010000366.1 GCA_903870955.1 uncultured beta proteobacterium | reverse complement strand
CTTGAGCTCATACCGATCACGGTCATCCATGGAAAAATGCGCCAAAGGTCCACTCGACGTGCTGTTGACCGCCTCGGCCAGCATCATGGTCAGCGCCGGCACTCTCTGACAATGCCCACCGGTGTAGTGCGATTTTTCGTCAATCGCCAAGTTGATCAGGTTGATAAAGGACTCGAAGAGCTCTTCGAGCTGAATCGTCAGATTGCGGTTGGTAATTGCGATGGCCGCCTGTGAGGCAAGCGACTCCGCCAGGCTCTGGTCCGCACTGGAAAAGGACACCACCTTACCCGTGACAGGATGCTTGGCGTTGATGAGTTGCAAAACGCCCAGCACCTCACCATCCTGGTCCTTGAGTGGCACCGACAAAAACGACTGCGAGCGGTAATTCGTGCGTTCATCAAAGCGCCGCGTGCCGGAGAAATCGAAATTCTCCGCAGTGTAAGCATCGGCAATATTGACGGTCAGTTTGTGAATCGCGGAATACGCAGCAACCAGGGAGTCGTTATTGGCCCCTTGCTCGGTATACAGCGGGAGATCCGGGAAATTTATGGGATTGCCCGAGGTTCCGCCCATGGCAATTTCAAGGGAATCGGTGCGCAATATCTCAAAGCGCAAGGCCTTGCCATCTTCCGACATGCGGTACAGCGTGCCACCATCCGCGTGGGTAATGGTCTTTGCCGCAAGCACGATGCTTTCCAGCAAACGCGAAATGTCGCGCTCCTTCGATAACGCCGTGCCGATGGAATTGAGTTGCTCAAGCCGTCGCAACAAGTCTTCTACGGAGTCCACAAAACCTCCCCGGTCTTATTTAGACAGCACGAAGGTGTGCCGCGAGTTATTGTTCCACAACTCGCGGCGCAGGGGGATGCTTGATTAGCGTTTCAGGAGAACCTTCACCGCATTCTGCAGGCGCCGTGCATCTTCTGCATTGAAGTTGCCGCTGAAGACCAGCGCCGCGTCCTGACCCCACGTCTGAACCGGTGCCGGGTCGTTGCGACGGGTCAGCAACTGCAGTTGCAACATACGCCGGGCATTCAAATGCTCAGCGGGAGTTGGCACTTCAGCGGCCATTTCGAGGCGCAGCAAAGCTTCCGCCGGGTTAGGTGCCTTGGGAGCGGGTTTGAATTCGCCGGTCACGGCCTGTTGCCATACCGCGCGAGTTGCCGCGTTGACTTTGGAACCCAATTCCTGCGCGCTGGGCATTAGTGAAGCGTCGCGCTTTTCCCAAGCGGTCAACAGGTTCGTCATCGCCTCGCCATGGGCCTGCGCAGCCAGTTTCCTGAGCGCGAATTCCGCATGTTCGAGTGCTTCCCGCTGCGCTCTGAAGGCCGCATCTCCTAAACGAGGAGCTTCCTGCCACGTGCCACGTGGACGGTCGTCTCTGGAATTGAAATCCGGCTTGCCATCGCGGCCTTCTCGGCCACCGCGTGGCGCGTCTTTGCGGTCATTCCACTTGCCGGCACGGCCAGCGGGCAGCGCGGGTGCCTCTTTTTTCATGCCGGGTCGGTCATCGCCACGCACCGCAATCACGGGCTTGGGTTTCGCAACCGGGGCTGGCACGGGTTCCGCCGAGGACGCTTCGACCGATACCGCGTCACCCTCAGAAGCTTGTGCCTCGGGGGTTGGTGCGTCGGCACCGGCATCGGACTCTGCAGCGCCAGTGGACGACGCCTCCAGCACCGCAGACTTGGCTGCGTCCTCCTGGACACTCGCCTGTTTGGCTTCTGCTTGCGCCTGAGCCTGTCCGCTCAGTGCTGCATCCAATGCCGCCATGGCAGCGCGAATGGCTTGCGCGTCGCCTGACGCATTGGCGGCTTCAAGGGCCTTGGCCGCATCGAGAACGGTACGATCACGCGCATTCAAATTGGTCTGCGCCTTTTCACGCTCCTGGGTCTTGCGGTTGAATGCATCGTCGATGGGCTTGCGGAACGCATCCCATAGCTTTTGTTCCTGACGGCGGTCCATAGGCACGGTGTGTGCCTCGGCCTGCCAGCGTTGCTGCAACGCCTTGACAGCGTCCACACGCAATATCGGTGCTGCGCCCAGGACCTTGGCCTCTTCAATCATGGCCTGGCGATTTGCCAAACTCTGCGCCTGTAGCGCTTCCAGGGGGGCTGCAGCATGGTTGATGGCTTGCTTCCAAAGTGGCTGCAATTCAGCAAACACCTTTTCACCGACATGGCCGCCATCGCGCCAACGGTCGCCAAACTGATGCAGGATGCGGCTAAAGCCTTTCCAGTCGTTGTCGAGCGCCACGCGATTGGCTTCCGCCCACGCGTTCACCTCTTCAATCAAGGCCATGCGCTGCGCCTTGTGCTCGGCCGCATCGGCTTTCACTTTTTCCAACCAGGCCTCGACGACCTTGTGTGCTTCGTTGCATGCCTCATCAAAGCGCTTCCACAAGGCGTGATTGGGCACGCCGCCTTGGTCAGTCTGCTTCCATTGTTCACGTAAGGTGCGCAAGTTTTCCTGCATCTTGCGACCACCGATGGCCTGACCTTCGGGACGCTTGAGCAATCCCTCGGCTTTGGCGACCAGTTCTTCACGCAACTGGTCGGCGCGCCAGCGCTGCCAGCCCTCCAGTTCACCTGCAGCAGCCAGAGCGCCGTGCGCCTGGTTCTCCAGGGGCGAGTCAATCAATTTGCCAAACTCCTTCAGGGCCTGACGCAGTGCCGCCGCCGCACCGGCGCTGGCCTTACCATGGCCTTCGCCGACTTCCGCTTCGAGTTTGGCCAGGGCCTCTTTCACAGCACCCACCGCATGGGCCCGGACTTCGGGGTCCACCTGCGGTTTGGCCGGACGCGCGACTGGCTCAAGCGGCACGCCACGCGCCACTCGCAGTTCGTCGGCCCAAACCGGAACCGGTGGCAACGGCGCGCTTTGGTCATTGGAAGCCGTTACGGCCTGCCCTACTGCAGCCTGAAATGCGTCCCACACTACCAGCAGCTGTGCGCGAGACGCTTCCAACAAAGGTGGGAATTTCAGATCCACACTCGGCCAACCCGCATGAGACACCAACCCGGAGGCCTGATCCTGCCAATGGCCGACATCCGCATGGAGACTTTCGAGCGCCTGTACTGCATCTTTCCATGGCTTGGTCGAGAGCACTTCAATTCGCTGCGCCAACAGCACCGCTGCTTCGCGCTGCACCTGTACTTGATGCTGCAAGTCTTCGATACCCTTTACCCGCTCGGCCAGTTCCAACTTAAGCGTAGCCAATGGTTCTTTGCTTAATGGCGCGCCAGCTTTGGCGGCATCGCGCTGCCAGGCCAAAGCGTCAGCAATATTGAGCTTGGTAATTGCCAGCAGGGCTTGCGCCTTGGCAGCCCATTCGGCCCCGAGTGCCTCCTGACCTTTTGAGCGACGAATTTCATCCAGCCGTTCACGCACCAACTTCGCGGCGCCTTTGTCCTTCACGCTGAGTTCCTTGAAAACCTCGGTCAGCTCGTCAGATGCGGGCTTGCCGGCTAACCAGTCACGAACCCGTGCAGCACGCTCCCCCGCGGTTGGCGCGGAAAAAGCCCCCTTGGTCAAAGCGTCCAATTGGGCGATGTCGATATGTTTTGCAGAATGAGAAGACGTCACAGTAGGCTCAGATCAGGATAGGGTTTGAAACAACCTTGTATTTTCGCCGCTAAATGGGTCGATTCGCCGTGTTGGGGCTTGCAGTCGACCGGTGTGGCGTAAAAGAAAGCTTGGTTTCGTCTATTTTTGGTGAAATTCGGGAGTGTGGCTGGACCAAACGGAAGCTTTCGCAGCTTTTTGCCGGGTGAATTTCGCATGAATCGGCCTCCTACGATGCGTTGCAATACCGGCACGTGCATATAAAATCGATTTGATATGGTTGACTAGCTATAATGAATCGCTAGAATCCGCTCATCCCTAAACAAAACTAGGGATTACCCGCATCCGCTGCCGATCCCGGCATATTCAAATCGCTGCACATGTCTGGAGGACGACGCAGGATATTGATAGCGTACCAACCTAAACGTGGTACCCACCTGAGCACAGCAATTCTGCTGAAGCGAATGGAATGGGCTCCCGCCTAAGAAGGAAGAGCTATGACAGCGACCGAAAAATTTAACCGTGGGCTTCGCGTATTTGTAAGCGACATTGCCCAGGGCTTTTTTGAAATTACGCACAACGGATTTGCCCTTCTGGGCTTGGCCGTCATGTTTGCCGCCATTACCCTGGTGGCACGTCCCGAACTTCGCGATGCTGGCGAAGCCCAATTAATCACCTGGCTACAAGACCGTCAGGCGACCATCAACGGTTTTGTCAGCAGTACCGAAGCAGTGGATCGTGCTACCGCGGCCGACCCCAAAAGCCTGCCCAAACAGCAGGCAGCAGTCACTTACTGGCTGAGCCGCAAGTACAGCATTGCCCCGGAGCCGCTGAGTGCACTGGTCGCCGAAGCCTATGAAAGTGGTGCCAAAGCCAAACTCGATCCGACTTTGATTCTGGCCATCATGGCGGTCGAATCGGGGTTCAACCCTTTTGCACAAAGCAATGTGGGTGCCCAGGGTCTGATGCAGGTCATGACGCGGGTTCACAGCGACAAGTATGAAGTCTTTGGCGGTGAGCTGGCCGCGTTCGACCCCCTGACCAACCTGCGCGTTGGCGCCAAGGTCCTGATGGAATGCATTCATCGCACGGGCTCGGTGCGCAG
>CAIQEX010000365.1 GCA_903870955.1 uncultured beta proteobacterium | reverse complement strand
GGTGCGCCGTTTGCAGGCCAGGACGGCGTTCTGCTGGCCAACATGCTGCGTGCGCTGGGCTTGCAGCGGGCCAATCCTTTGCCGTCTGCGGTTGCGGCGCCTGCACCGGTTCAGCCTGTGGCGCAGCGGGCATACGTCACCAATGTTCTGAAGTGCCGACCGGCATTGGGTGCCATGCCACAGGCTGCCGAACTGGCCCAGTGCGCGGTCCACCTGCAACGCGAAATTGCACTGGTGCAGCCCAAGATGATTCTGGCTATGGGTCGTTTTGCCAATCAGGTACTGCTCGCCGAGAGCCCTGCGCTGGTGACCCAGCCACTGGGCAAATTGCGTGGCGTATTGCATCGCTACCAGGGCGTGCCGGTGGTGGTGACCTATCCGCCCAAGCTGCTGATGCGCAACAGTGCCGACAAAGCCAAGGCCTGGGCCGACCTGTGTTTTGCGGCGGCAGCGCTGGACGCCGTGCGCGCCGGGTGACGCCCCTCCTCCATGCGCCATGACTGAAGTGCCGCCATCGCAAACCAGCGCTTTCAAGCTCGAAGACGAACCCGGGCACCTCATTCGCCGGGCCCAACAGCTTGCGGTTTCGACCTTTCATGCAGTGCATGGGCGCCACGTCACCCCGATTCAATACGCCATCTTGTGCACCTTGAGCGATGAACCGGGGATCGACCAGGTAACCCTGGCCCAAAAGGTGGCGCTGGACAACTCCACCGCCGCCGACATTGCCGCGCGCCTGGAGGCCAAGGGCTGGATTCTGCGAGAACTCTTGCCCAGCCGGCAGCGCCGCCTGTCGCTCACCGCCGACGGGCAGGGCGTGTTGCAGGCATTGCGTCCCCAGGTGGATGCGCTGTATGCGCAGTTGATGCGCAATCTGGAACCGCACGAGCAGAGTGAGTTCATGCGCCTGCTGCGCAAATTTGTGGAATTCCAAGGGTAAACACTAAGGTTGAGGGGCTTCCCTGTTGTAGTTCCAGTCTCTAAAATTTAGCCATTCAGTATACTGAATGAAGTGCATGCACTGCGACTGCAGTTTGGCCGCGATATCCCGCCCTATCCCCATCCAAGAGGTTTACATGTTCCCAAAAAATGCCTGGTACGTTGCCGCCACTGCCGCCGATATAGATGGCAAACCGCTGGGGCGCAAGATCTGTGGCGAGAGCATCGTCTTTTATCGGGGTGAGGAAAATCGCGTCGCCGCGCTGGAAGATTTTTGCCCGCACCGTGGCGCGCCACTGTCGCTGGGCCGGGTGATCGAGGGCAAATTGGTGTGCGGCTACCACGGGCTGGAGATGGGCTGCGAAGGTAAAACCATTGCCATGCCGGGCCAGCGCGTGCGCGGCTTCCCCGCCATTCGCAGCTACCCGGTGGTGGAGCGTTACGGTTTTATCTGGGTCTGGCCAGGCGATGCCGCGCTGGCCGACCCGGCCAAGATTCAGCAACTGCACTGGTATGACAACCCGGAGTGGGCCTTTGGCGGCGGCATGTTCCATATTCAGTGCGACTACCGCCTGATGATCGACAACCTGATGGACCTGACGCACGAAACCTATGTGCACGCCAGCACCATCGGCCAAAAGGAAATTGACGAGACTCCCTGCAAGACCGTGGTGGAAGGTGAGCAAGTGGTCACCAGCCGTTTCATGAACAACATCATGCCGCCGCCGTTTTGGCAAATG
>CAIQEX010000364.1 GCA_903870955.1 uncultured beta proteobacterium | reverse complement strand
GTGAGCAGGAGGGGCAAGGGCGGGCGACGATTTGTGGTACTCCACCATGAGGAGTTCGCCCTTGCTCCTCCTGCGCGCCGACCCCAACGGGACAACGGACTTCAGTGTTCGCTCATTGGGGGGTTCGGTGCGGGACCACTGGATATCGGACCGTCGTGTACACCTGCTACCAGCCCATCACAGCCATTCCCGGCAAAAACCCAAATGACTCCTAAAGTCGCTCCAGAGAAACACAATCACGACTCATCTCTTCCAGGGTCAACGCAGTTCCCGCCTATCAGCGGATGAATTTCAACCTGATCACTACGGGTTGACCTGTGCATCGCTTAGGTGCGCGCCCGCAAACGCATCTTCAATCCTACGGGCGTCATGGTGAATGCCAAATGCTCCCGGGGTTCTTGTCCATCGGCGGTGCCGACGCTCAGGATGTCAAAGTCATTGAGCAGGGTGGCAATGGCCATCTTCATTTCCAGCAGGGCCAGGTAGCGCCCCGGGCAGATGCGCGGTCCGGCACCAAAAGGCATCGAGATACGCTTGGCCGATTGCGCCATGTGGTCCTGGTCGCCGTCGACCAGCCAGCGCTCGGGTCGAAACTCCGCCGCCTGGGGAATGTACGCTTCGCTGACCGAATCCACCCGCATCAGATTGATCACCACCACACCGGGCTGTAACTGGACATCGCCGATTAGCACTTCGCGCTGCACCTGCAGAGGCAAGATGGGCGCTACCGGCTTGAGTCGCATGGATTCATGGGCGCAGGCTTCGACAAAATCCAGCCCTGTCAGCTGCTCCAGCGTGGGCACATTCCCCGGTAGGCACACAGAGCGCACTTCCTTAGTGGCCTGCTTCAGCGCCTGCGGGTTGCTCGACAACAGGTGAATCATCCAAGCCAGCGTGTTGGCGGTGGTGTCTTCACCGGCCAGTAGCATGGTTAGCACATTGCCGGCGACTTGATCGTCGTCCATACCGCTGTCGGGCTGGTCTGCCGCCGCCAGCATGGCCTCCAGCAGATTGCCGGGCTCGCTATAGAGGTCCGGATGGGTCGCCATACGCTCGCGCGCCTGGGCCACAAACTGGTTCACTGCGCGCAGAACTTCTATAAGGCTGGCGTCCAGACGCCGGTTGGCGGCCGAGCGCCACCAGCGCCAGGTGGGACAAGGCGCCAGCACACGATTGAACAGGGCCGGAAAAATCTGGTCCAGATGACGCTGGATCACGTCATGGTCTGATTCCAGCGTATTCACCTCCGCGCCAAACGCCAGCCCGGCAATGGTGTCCACGGTGTAACGCATCAAGTCTGACTGCAGGTCGATTGGCGTGCCCTGCGTCGCTGCGATGCGCCAGCGTTGACCCAGTCGGGCCGCTACGCATTGCAATGCAGGGAAATATCGTTTGACCTGGGTGGGGTCAAAACCGGCCATGACCATGCGGCGCTGCTGTCGCCAGACCTCATTGTTGGCGCCGAAAACGCCTGGCGGCAAGCCCATTTCGGTCCAGATTTCATTCAGGCGATCGGTGCGGCCAAACGCATCCGGACGGTCGCGCAAAATCGCCGCGACCTGCCTGTGGTCTGCTACCACAACCACCTTGCGCGGCCCTAGTTGCAACCGGTACAGGTTGCCAAATTCGCGCGCCCATTGCTCGCACTGCAGGTGCATGCGTGCGGGGCGCACTTGAAACGCATTGCCGAATATCGGCAGACCGCTCGGACCAGGCAAGTCGTGAAAGTGTTTCATGCCGTCTACTGTAGTGCGCCCGCCGTTTCCTGCCAACGCTGCCAGTATTCCACTGCGATGCGGTAGGTGTTCTCCTGCACTTGGATCGTGGTCGAAATATCGCTGCCGTAGCCACCGCCCATGGCAAATACGCAGGGCAGGCGGCGCCGGAAACACCAATCAAAAATCCGCCGATCACGCGACTGCATACCGTCAAAACTCAGTTTGAGGCGACCCAGCCGGTCGCCCTCGTGCGGATCGGCACCCGCCAGATACAGCACGGCACCTGGACTGAAGCGGCCTTCCAGATCGAGCAGGGCGTTCTCCAGCGCAGCAAGGTATTCGGCATCGCCACAGCCATCTGGCAGCGCGATGTCCAGATCGCTGTCCTCCTTGCGAAACGGGAAATTCTTGTCGCCATGCAGGGAGAGCGTGAAGACGCTGTTGTCATTGCGGAAGATGCTGGCGGTACCGTTGCCCTGGTGCACATCCAGGTCAATGATGGCGACTTGCAAGGCCGCGTGGCGTTGGCCGTGGCGGCGGGCCCACTCGGCCTGGAGCACGCGTGCGGTGACTGCCAAATCGTTGAAAACACAAAAGCCACCCCCTTTGTGCGCGTAGGAATGGTGGGTGCCACCCGCCAGATTGGCAGCCAAACCTTCGCCACTCAGGGCGGCACGACCGGCAGCCAGCGTACCGCCGACCGAGCGCCGTGCGCGCGCCGCCATGGCCGGGCTCCAGGGAAAGCCGATTTCCCGCAGAATTTTTGCATCCACCGAGCCGTCGGCTATGGCCTGGATATAGGCAGGATCGTGGGCCAGGGCGAGTTCGCCTTCAGTGACTTCGGGCGCTTGCTGCATGCGCACCTGAGGCAGGTTTGCCGTCAGCCGGTCACGCAGCAATTGGTACTTTTCCATCGGGAAACGGTGACCGGGAGGCAATGGCAACACAAAGCGGTCGCTGTAAAAAGCTTGCATGCAAGGATTGTGGCGCAGCGGTAAAAGGCGCTGCGTAGACGGGGCAAATGCCCGTGGTGAGGCGGGTGCAAAGCGGCTTCCAAAAAAATGTTCAAATAGGGGGTCTTTACTTATTTCTCCTGGAACACCAAATGGGCAACAAAATCGTCACCGAAGCTGATCGCAAAGCATCTCCCCGTCCTGCAACGCAACCTGGTTTCACCCTCCCCACCGGTGGTCGCGGCCAGCGCGTGAGCCTTGAGCGCGGTGTCTCCACCCGCAGCAAGAAGAACCCCGGCAAGCGTCCCAGCAAGGGCGGTTAATCGCGGCAGCCTGACGGCTGACACAAAAAAGCCCTCGCAAGAGGGCTTTTTTTATTGCCTCGCAGCCCCGTCGAGCTGGAACACGTGGATCGCCGCTTTCAAGCGTTCTGCCTCATCGCTCAGGCTTTGCGCCGACGCCGCACTTTCTTCGACCAATGCGGCGTTCTGATGGGTCAGTTGATCCAGTTCCACCACAGCCGCATTGACCTGTGAGATGCCTTCGCTCTGAGCGGTGTCGGCGGTCGTTATCTGTCCGATGATGTTGGACACCTGATGCACGGAGTCATTGATCTCCTGCATGGTTTGGCCAGCATGGGTGACCAGCCCAGAGCCTTTCTCCACATGTTCGACACTGGCTTGAATCAGGGTTTTGATCTCCCTGGCAGCTTCGGCCGAGCGACCGGCCAGTGAGCGCACCTCGCTGGCGACCACGGCAAAGCCACGCCCTTGTTCCCCGGCGCGTGCCGCTTCCACGGCGGCATTCAGCGCCAGGATATTGGTCTGGAAGGCAATGCCATCGATCACCCCGATGATGTCGCCAATGCGTTTGGACGAGACGTCGATTTGCTGCATCGTGGCCACCACCTGCTCCATGACTTCACCGCCACGCCGCGCAACCTGCGCAGCCGACAGGGCCAACACGTTGGCACGCCCGGCAGACTCAGCGCTGAGTTGCACAGTTTGGGTTAGTTCGCCCATGGAAGAGGCCACCTTTTCCAAATTGACGGCAGCCAACTCGGTGCGTTGGCTCAAATCATGGTTGCCGGAGGCGATTTCGGCACTTGCGTTGCCAAGGCCATCGGCCGCACGCTCCACCTGTGCGATGGTGTTGTGCAACGCGGACTGCATGGACTTGACGGCCTGCATCAGGTCGGCCATCTCATCCGCCCCCTCGACGGTCAGGGTACTGGTCAGGTCGCCCTGGGCAATTTCCTCGGCCGCGCGCTGCACGCGGTGCATGGGTCGCACGATGGAACGGCTGACCGCAATGGCCCAGACCGCCCCAAATGCCAACACAGCCGACAGCAGTGCAATGACCAGCATGACGGCGTTACGAAAGATCGCTTGTGAGGCGTCGAAGCTGCCAGCCGAGGCCGTTTCATTCAGGGTAACGAGCTTGCCCAGTTTGGTGCTGGCTTGCGCGTACGCCATTTGCGATTCGCCAATGAGATAGGTGCGGGACTCGGGCAAAGAAAGCATGCCTTTTTGCGACAACTCAAGCATCTTCGGCTGGCTATCCAGGTAGGTCTTCAGCGCATGCTTAAAGTCTTCCAGGGCCGCGCGTTCATCGGTGGGCAGTTCGCGTTTGTCATAGGTGCCAAGGTAGCCGGCCAAACGCTGCTGCGCACTGGCAATGACTTTTGTGAGATCGTCTTTTTCATCGGCATCAAAGGTCAAGACGTGGCGATTTTCCAATAAGCGGATTTCGCCCAGTGTCTCTTGCAAGCGTCCCGCCAGTGCCACGCTGGGCAAGTTGCTGCCAGCGATTCGGGTGGTGGCCTGGTTGACGTTGTAGAGCTCTAGCAACGCCAACAAGCCCATGACAAGCGACAGGAAGAGCACCAGGCCAAAGCCAAAAATAAGGCGGTGGCCGATTTTGAATCGATTGAGTTGCATGACTGGCGCTCCTCACGGGGGTATTACGTCCCCCGCATCTGCAAGCAAGGTACCACACCGCGAGGCGTTCCGACCGCCGTGGGTAGCCCATTGGCCAGTTGTTTCAGGTCTGTTTGATCTCGATCATTTCACGCCGGAACGGCACCGTGTCCAACGGCAATTCCGCTGCGTCCAATTCACGCGCAGCCCGGTGGCCGGCATAGACCGCTGCTGCCACACTGCCGGGCGCATAGGCGTCGCCCAGCAACTGGATGCTCTTCACCCCCTTGGCCTGCCAGTCGTCTTGCTGCGCTTGCAGGGCGTTGAACAATGCGTCTTTAGGGTCACGCATGGTGACCATCAGCAGGCTGCCACATTCCAGGTGGCAGCGTGCATCGGAATAGGTGTGGGCGCATTCCACCTTGAGACCACCCGCCACCTCCTGTGCGCCGACTAGAGCCGTATTGGTCTGTATGTGTACGCCCATCTTGAGCAGGCCGGACTGGATGCGGTGCTGCTCCATGGTCATTTCTGTGAACTCGGAAACTTTGACGGACGGTGTGACGAGATGCACTTCCAATCCCTGCTTGCGCAGCCTTTCGGCCAAGGCTCCGGCCATGTAGTAGTGGTCGTCGTCGTAAATCAGCACCGGCGAGGGCAGGGCGGCACCGGCAAACACGTCATCGGGTGTGAAGACGTGGGGAAGCGTGGCGTCGAGCAACGGCGCTTGGTGTTGACGGCCCAGGCCGTCACGGCGCCAGGTCGAGCCGGTGGCCAGGAATACGCGATTAAAGCCAAAAGCCAGGACCTCGTCGGCCGAGAGCTCGCTGTCCAGATAGAGGTTGACGTTGCCCATCTTCTGCAACTGTTGCAGCCGGTAATCGGCTACGCGCATCCAGGTGGAAAGGCCGGGCAACGAGGCATCGTTCAGCAAGCGGCCACCCGGTTTTGTATTGGCATCTGCCAACGCGACCTCATAGCCACGCTGACCGAGGGCGCGTGACAATTCCAGACCTGCCGGTCCGGCGCCAACGACTAGCACGGTGTCTTGAGAAGCCGCCTTGGCAATGCGCTCCGGGTGCCAACCACGGCGCCACTCTTCGCCCATGGTGGGGTTTTGGGTGCAGCGTATTGGCACGCTCAGGTTGTCGCCGGTGACGCAGATGTTGCAGCCAATGCATTCGCGGATTTCGTCGAAGCGCCCTTGCTCAATCTTGTTCGGCAGAAATGGGTCGGCAATCGACGGGCGGGCGGCACCGATCAGGTCCATCACGCCGCGTTTGATCACCGAGACCATGGCATCGGGCGAGGTGTAGCGGCCCACGCCCACCACCGGTTTGGTGGTGAGCTTTTTGACGTGGGCATTGTATTTCTCTTGGTAGCCTTCTTGAGAAAAGCGCGCCGTCTGGCTGTC
>CAIQEX010000363.1 GCA_903870955.1 uncultured beta proteobacterium | reverse complement strand
TCGTTGGACTACCCGTGCGACTCTCCTGGCCGCAAACGCTGGTTCCGCATGAGTGTTTATGCGATGCAGGCGTCCTCCAGCGGTGCCATCCTGGTGCATGAAGACATCACCTCGGCCAAGCAAGCCGAGGTACGTAGAGAAGCCGAATTGAACGCGGCACAAGAGATCGCATCGCTAGGCACTTGGCAATGGGATTTGCGCTCCGGCGCAATGCGCTGGTCGGATGCGCTGTACCGGATCTTTGGCTACCTGCCGGGGGCCTGTGTTCCAGACTATGACCTGTTGCTTCAGGCCGTGCATCCGGACGAGCGCGACCGGTTCATTGCAACCATCGACAAAATGCGGGTGGGTGATCAGCCGCTCCACATAGAAACCCGTATCGTGCGTCCCGATGGCGGCTCGCGGTATATCCAGTTTCAGGGATCCGCGCGATTGGACGCGGGCGACGCGACGCTGCCTTTGCAACTGTCTGGCACGGTGCTCGACATCACCGAGCGAACCGAACAAGCCATCGAGTTGGCGCAAGCGCACAAGAACCTGATGACAAACCAATTTGCCATGGAAAGCGTGGGCATCGGCATCGCCTGGACCGATATGGTGTTCAGACGCTTTATCTATGCGAATCGGTATTTGTCGGATCTGCTGGGCTATTCGGTGGACGAAATGCGCACGCTCGATGTCACCGAGATCTCGCCCGAATTTCCCATTGAGTCCATTCAACAGGGTGTCGAAACCATTCTTGAGCCGCGCAAGTTCACTTTTGAAACCACGTTCGTCACCCGGGATCGACGCAAAATCCCGATGGAAATTGCGCTCTACTACCGTGAAGGCAGCGACGATTCGCTGTCTCACTATGTAGCCTTCATTACCGATATCTCGAGCCGAAAAGTGATTGAACAGGCGCTCATCAAGGCGCAGGTTTCCGAGGCCGCCTCGGTTGCCAAAAGCGCCTTTCTGGCGAACATGAGCCATGAAATCCGGACTCCGATGAACGCGATTGTGGGCATGGCCCAAATGCTCCGTCGCAGTGTATTGACGCCACCGCAGATCACCCAGCTCGATCAAATCGATGTGTCGGCGGAGCACCTGCTTGGCGTCATCGACAACATTCTCGACCTGTCGAAAATCGAGGCCGGAAAATTCATGCTCGATGATGTCTACATCGACATTGGAGCGGTGATACAACGCGTCAAAACAATCGTCGAGCCGCATATCCGCTCCAAGGGTCTGCACCTTGCTGTGGACAACACGCATCTCCCGGTGCCGCTTCGCGGGGACCTGACACGTTTGTCACAGGCGCTGATCAACTATGCCAACAACGCCGTAAAGTTTACCGACCAGGGAACCATCTCCATTCGTGCCCGTCTGGTGGAAGAAACCGACAGCTCCCAGCTACTGCGTTTCGAAGTTTCGGATACCGGCATCGGCATTGCGCCCGAGAAACTGGAGCGCTTGTTCAATGCCTTCGAGCAGGCCGACAACTCGACCACCCGTGACTACGGCGGTACCGGTCTGGGTCTGGCAATCACCAAACGGCTGGCCGAACTGATGGGCGGCTCAGCGGGTGCGAGCAGCACCGTTGGAGCAGGCAGCACGTTCTGGTTTACCGCAAGACTGGCGAAGGCTAGTGAGCAGGACGGCAGCGCCGCAGCCTTGGCCGCTGTTGAAGAGGATGCCGTTGCCATCCTGCTGCGGGATTTCCAGGGGAAACGGATACTGCTTGCCGAGGATGATCCCGTGAATCAAATGGTCGTCTGCATGGGACTGGACGACACCGGGCTGACGATTGACGTAGCCGACGATGGTGTGCATGCGCTTGAGATGGCGAAACGTGGGGCCTACGACCTGGTGCTCATGGACATGCAGATGCCCAAAATGGACGGTCTTGCCACGGCGCAAGCCCTGCGCGCCCTGCCTGAATATGCCGACGTCCCGATCATTGCGTTAACGGCCAATGCTTTCCTGGAGGATCGCAGTCAATGTATGGCGGTCGGGATGAATGACTTCCTGACCAAGCCGGTGTATCGGGAAGTTCTGTGCGGAACCATACTGACCTGGTTGAGGCAGCGCAACTCCCACAAATCGAGGCTTTAGTGCGTTACGCGCGTTTCAACGCGTTGAACACGTCGTAGCAGGCTCCGATGTTGTGGTAGTCGACCTTTCCGGCCGGGCTCTTTTCACGCGTCAGGTTGAAGTTGTCGGCGGTCAGGATGCGAAACCAGGCACCTTGCTGGTGGTCCACAAAGTGCTGCCAGCAATACTGCCAAAGGCGGTCGTACCAGTTCCAATATTTCGCGTCTCCGGTGCGTAGGGCCAGGATGGCTGCGGCCGCCATCGACTCGGCCTGCACCCAATGGTATTTGGCCGCGTCGCAGATGCTGTTGTCCAGCCCGAAGCCGTAGTGGATGCCGCCATGCTTTGCATCCCAGGCCACGGCCAGAGCGCGGTCAAATAGCTCCTGGGCGCGTGGCACGTGCCAGTCTGCCTGCAAGTGCGTGTCCAGCAGGCACAGCAATTTGGCCCACTCGGTAAAGTGGCCGGGCTGGAAGCCCCAGGGGCGGAAGATATTGCTGCTGTCAAAACGGTTGTATTCCAGGTCGGGCGTCCAGTCAGCGTTGTAGTGCTCCCAAATGCCACCGCCACACAGCGCGGCCTGACGCACGGTGATGTGCTGGGCGATGGATTCGGCGCGTTGGATGTAGCGCGCGTCTTGGGTCGCGGCAAAGGCTGTGATCAGCGCCTCGCAGGTGTGCATATTGGCGTTCTGGCCACGGTAGCCCGACAGCGTCCAGTCGGCGCTGGCGTCGTCCGCGTACAAGCCAGAAGCGGGGTCATAAAAGCGGCGCTCGGCCAATGCAAACGTGCGCTCCAATAGGCCTTGTGCACCGGGGATGCCCAATTGCACCGCTTTGGCGGCAGCCAGCATGATGAAGGCCAAGCCATACATATGGCGCGTGGTGTCGATGGGTGTGGCTTGGCCGTCCTGCCACGAGATGGTCCAGTGGTAGCCGTCGTGTGCGGCATCGTAAAACGCGGTCTCGACAAAGCGCAGAGCGTGCGCGGCACGCTCCTTGAACTTTTCGTCGCCGCTCAGTTCATAGGCAATGGCGTTGGTGATGACAAAGCGTGTGGCACTGACCAAATGCCGTGTGGTGGGGTTGTAGACGCGCCCATCGTCCAGATAAAAGTGGTACATGCCACCGCTAGTGTCTACCGACTGCGCCTCGTAAAAAGCCATCGTCCACAGCGCATGCTGCTGGAGAAAAGTGGCGGCGCGGAAATCGGGCGTGTCTGCAGAGGACGGGGCGGATAAGTGGGGTGTGGGCATGGGCAGAACTTTAGCGCATCACTTGAAGGTTTGCGTGAACCGGCGGCTTTTGCCAAAGCCTGGCCTGCCCCCCTGATTTGTGCCGTATCCCAAGGGAAAACCCCCGCCATGCAGGCACTAGGGCTTTCTACAATTGGCACGCAAACCCTCCAGCAGGCACCGCCTAGAAGTGCGTTCTGGTGCAACTTTTTTTCCTTAAAGGAGTATTTCAATGGATCGTCGTTCAATCATCAAGAATGCGGGCATTGCCGGTGTTCTGGCAGCTGGCATGGCGCCCGCGGTGCATGCGCAATCGACATTGCGCTGGCGCGTTGCGTCGAGCTTCCCGAAATCCCTGGACACCCTGTTTGGCGTTTGCGATGTTTTTGCAAAAAAAGTAGGCGATCTCAGCGGTGGCAAATTCACCGTGAGCACCCATGCCGCAGGGGAGCTGATGCCCGCCTTCGGCGTGCTGGACGGTGTGTCCAACGGGACCGTTGAAATGGCCAGCACCGCGTCTTACTATTTCTTCGGCAAAGACCCGACCTATGCACTCGACTGCGCCATTCCTTTTGGTCTCAACAGCCGCCAGATGACGGCCTGGATGTACGAAGGCAACGGCATGAAGCTGATGCGTGAGCATTTCGGCAAGGTCGGCATTGTCAACTTCCCGATGGGCAACACCGGCGTCCAGATGGGCGGCTGGTTCCGTAAGGAAGTGACTTCAGTGGCCGACCTGAAGGGTCTGAAGTTCCGTTGCGGTGGTTTTGCCGGCCGCGTGCTGGAGCGTCTGGGTGTGGTGCCGCAAAACATTCCTGGCGGCGAGATTTACCAGGCCCTTGAGAAAGGCACGATTGATGCCGCCGAGTGGGTCGGCCCGTATGACGACCTGAAATTAGGCTTCAATAAAGTCGCGCCCCATTACTACTATCCCGGTTTTTGGGAGGTGGGCCCGCAGTTGTCTCTGTACGTCAACCAGAAGGCCTATGAAGGCTTGTCGTCGGAATACAAGGCCATCGTGGAATGCGCGGCGGCCTATGCCCATACCGATATGCAAGCCAAGTACGACGCCCGCAATATGCCTGCCCTCAAGACCTTGCTGGGCCAAGGCGTCAAACTGCACGCCTTCCCCAAGGACGTGCTGAATGCAGCGTTCAAGGCCGCCATGGAGGTGTATACCGAACTCAACGACACCAACCCGGCGTGGAAGAAGATCTACACCGATTACGCCGCCTTCCGCAAAGATGGCAATCTCTGGTTCAGTCTGGCTGAAGCAACGATGGATGACTTCATGCAGGCTCAAAAATTCTGATGCGGCTTAGCCCATG
>CAIQEX010000362.1 GCA_903870955.1 uncultured beta proteobacterium | reverse complement strand
TTGGCCCCTATAATGTGTTTCACTAGCGACGCGCTGTAAGTGGTTGATTTAGCTGGAGTTTAGTCCACAGCCCATTTGCCGCAATGCTGGAAGGTCGATGCCGCCGTCTGGGACAGCCTGTAAATCATCCGCCACTTGCGTGTGATGGCAGTCTGCCAAGCGGTCAATCCGACGAATTGAAACCCTGATACGGAATACCCCAAGTTTGCAAGCCCACGGTTTGCAAACGGATAAAAACGAGATGTTTGTGTTGTGGAGACTATTGAGCATGTGCCTGCGGTGCGTTATCGCGCAGCCCTTAGCCGTGCGTCTGCCCGCAGCCCGCTTAGATTCGGTGACGTCTGCCTCTTACCAGAGCGCAAATTCACAAACTCCCCCCCTCGTTCCCATCCACGTGCCCACGCTTCGACACCTCGTGTAGTTAGAAGTTCTCCGGCAATTCCACCTCACTTCAGTTCGTCAGTCAGGCACCGTTAGCCCATTTTGGGCATGTACTTACTGAAGAAGGACGCACCCCATGAAACGGATGCTTATCAACGCTACGCAGGCTGAAGAACGCCGCTTGGCCATTGTCGACGGACAAAAACTCCTCGACTACGAAATCGAAATTGAAGGACGCGAACAGCGCAAGGGCAATATCTATAAAGCCGTGGTGACACGCGTCGAGCCCTCCCTGGAAGCCTGCTTTGTGGACTACGGTGAAGACCGCCACGGATTTTTGCCTTTCAAGGAAATCTCCAAACAGTTCTTCCAGCAAGGTGTCTCCGCTGGCAATGCCCGCATCCAGGACGCCATCCGTGAAGGCCAGGAACTGTTGGTGCAAGTAGAAAAAGAAGAACGTGGCAACAAGGGCGCAGCCCTGACCACCTTCATCTCGCTGGCCGGCCGCTACGTCGTGCTGATGCCCAACAACCCGCGTGGAGGTGGCGTGAGCCGCCGTATCGAGGGTGAAGACCGTGCCGACCTCAAGGAAGCACTGGACCAGCTCGAATACCCCAACGGCATGAGCATCATTGCGCGCACTGCCGGCATCGGCCGCAGCGCGCCCGAACTGCAGTGGGACCTGAACTACCTGCTCAAGCTCTGGACCGCGATTGACGGCGCCGCCAAGGGTACCAAGGGCGCTTTCCTGATTTATCAGGAATCCAGCCTGGTGATCCGCGCCATCCGCGACTACTTCAACCACGACATCGGCGACATCCTGATCGACACCGACGACGTGTACGAGCAGGCCCAGCAGTTCATGGCCCACGTCATGCCCGAGCACGCCGCCCGCGTCAAACGCTACCGCGACGACGCCCCGCTGTTCAGCCGCTTCCAGATCGAACACCAGATCGAATCGGCCTACGCCCGTACCGTGCAACTGCCAAGTGGCGGTGCCATCGTCATCGATCACACCGAAGCTCTGGTTTCTGTGGACGTGAACTCGGCCCGCGCCATCAAGGGCGGCGACATCGAAGAAACCGCCACCCGCACCAACCTGGAAGCCGCCGACGAAGTGGCACGCCAGATGCGTCTGCGCGACTTGGGTGGTCTGATCGTGATCGACTTTATCGACATGGAAGAGTCCCGCAATCGCCGCGAAGTGGAAAACCGCTTGCGCGATGCTTTGCGCCAGGACCGTGCCCGCGTGCAGTTCGGCACCATCAGCAAATTCGGTCTGATGGAAATGAGCCGTCAGCGCCTGCGCCCTGCACTCTCCGAAGGTGCATCGATTCCCTGCCCGCGTTGCGGCGGCTCCGGCCACATCCGTGACACGGAAAGCTCGGCCCTGCAAATTTTGCGCATCATCCAGGAAGAGTCGCTCAAGGACAACACGGCCTCGGTGCTGTGCCAGGTTCCGGTCGATGTGGCTTCCTTCCTGCTCAATGAAAAGCGCACCGAAATCGCCAAGATCGAGCTCAAGCAGCGCATCAATGTGCTGATGGTTCCCAACAAGAATCTGGAAACGCCCAACTACAAGCTCGAGCGTCTGAAGCACGATGATCCGCGCCTGGACAACATCGAAGCCAGCTACAAAATGGCTGATGAGATGGAAGACGCCACCAGCGTGACCCGTCGCTCACAAGAGCCGACCAACAAGCAGACCCCGGTCATCAAGGGTGTGCTGCCGGATGCACCCGCACCGGTTGCCATTCCGAAACCCGAAGTGGCCAAGGCCACACCGGTTGCGGCGACCGCACCCAAGGCTGTGGTGGCACCTGCCGCACCGGCTAGCAGCGGCTTCTTTGGCTGGATCAAGGGCCTGTTTGGTGGCGATGCACCCGCACCTGCCAAGCCAGCTGTGGCAGCACCCGCCAAGACCGAAGAAAAGCGCGATGGCCGCCCTCCCCGTGAAGGTGGTCGTGATGGCAATCGCGGTGGTCGTGGTGGCCGCAATGAAGGGGGTCGTGGACCCCGCGGCGAAGGCCGTGGCGGTGAGCGCGGAGAGCGTCCGGAAGGCCAGCGTGCCGAGGGACAACGCCCTGAAGGCGGAGTGGAAGGCGGACGCAGCGAAGGCCGCGGTGGCCGTGGCGGACGCGGTGGCCGCGGTGGCGAGCGCGGTGAGCGCACTGAGCGTGGCAATGGCCAACAGCGCGAGCGCTTCGATGCCGAAGGCAAACCAATGGCAGTCGATGCCGTGGGTGTAGACGCCGGCAACGCCAACCGCGAACAACGCCCCGAGCGCGCACCGCGCCCAGAGCGTGGTGAACGTACGGAACGCGGAGACCGTGGCGGCGAGCGTGGCAACCGCAACCCGCGCGGTGACCGCACCGAAGGCCAGGACGGCGACAGCCGCCCGGTTGAGCGTGAAGAAAGCATGGATGCCAACCGTGACCTGAATCGCGGCGAAGTCGGTGCCGAAGGCTCTGAAGGCCAGCGATCCGAAGGACGTGGTCGCGGCAACCGTGGCGGTCGTGGCCGTGGCGGCGAGCGTGGCCCGCGTCCAGAAGGTCAAAACTCCCAAGCCGAAGGCCAGACGCAACAGGCCATGTTTGTGCCTGAAGAAGGCCAGACCGCTGAAGCACAGAATGGCGAAGCCCGAAACGGCAATGCCAATGGCAACAATGGCAACAACGGCGAGCCGCGTGAAAAACGCTCGCGTGACCGTTATGGCCGTGACCGCGGTCCCCGTGGAGATCGCCCACCACGCCACGAGTTCACGGAGAACGGTGTTGCAGAAATTGCTGCTGGCGAATCTGTGCCCATGACAGAGCAAGCTCCGGTCGTGATTCAGCTCGAAGCCCAGCAGGCCTACACGCCCGCAGCCATCGTGACGGATGCGGCCGTTGCGCCGGAGGTCCAGCCCCAGGTTGTGTCGGCGGCTCCAGTAGCCGAAGTTGCAGTTCCTGTGACAGTTCCCGCACCAGCGCACAAAGCCCCCGCTACCGCTGAAACAGTGGCCGCGGCCGCCATGCCTAAGGTAACCCAATACGCTCTGCCCCAGGACGACCTGATTCAGGTTGCCCAAAGCTCGGGCCTTCAGTGGGTCAACACCAATGCGGAAAGCGTGGCCAAGGTGCAAGCGGCGATTGCTGCCGAACCGCAACCGGTGCATGTGCCGCGCGAGCGTCCCGCACCTGTGACGATTGACGCAGGCCCGTTGGTACTGGTTGAAACCAAGCGTGATTTGCGCAACTTGACGCTTCCTTTCGAGGAAACCACTCCGAGTTAAGCGAAAACCGCTGCCAGCAGAAAGGGCACCGAAAGGTGCCCTTTTTTTATGCCCTGGACAGGTCGCGGCACCGTCAGCAGGCGGCGCGGGACTCCGGCGGTGCGGCTTCTATAATTACCTGTGTATCGCCTCCGATACGCACCAATTTGTGTGGGAAGTAAATGGCAGTTACAGCAGAATCGGATGGAGGTACAGTGCCCAAAGGCCTGATCACCGTTCTCTTTACCGGAGTCTTCATGGCGGCGCTGGACACAGCGATCGTTGGCCCGGCAATTCCCGTACTACGCGAAACCTTTGGCGTTGACAACCGCGCCGTCGGATTGGTGATGAGCGTGTTTGTGTTGTTCTCACTGTGCAGCACGGCCCTCATGGCGAACCTGAGCGACCGCATTGGCCGGCGCCCGATTTACCTTTTCAGTGTCTCTGTATTTGCCATTGGCTCGCTGCTGATTGCGCTGTCGCCGAGTTTCTGGATGGTGATTGCCAGCCGTGCCATTCAGGGCATTGGTGCCGGCGGCATCACCCCCACGGCGAGTGCCGTGGTGGGCGACATGTTCAAGCCCGAACAGCGCGGCAAGATGCTTGGCCTGATTGGCGCCACCTATGGCATGGCCTTCGTTCTGGGGCCGCCATTGGCATCGGTCCTGATGGTGGCTCTGAGTTGGCATTGGATCTTTTTGCTGAATCTCCCGATCGCAGCGGTCATCCTGTACATGGGGACAAAGGTGTTGCCACGTACAAAGGCCAGTGGGCCGCAGCCACGGCTGGATGTGCGTGGCATTGTGATTACCTTTACGTTGCTCACCGCTCTGGTACTGGGCATTACCCGCGTACTGGACCCGTTGGTGGCTCCCGCTTTGGGCATGGCGTTGTGGCCTTGGCTATTGCTTTTGGTCGCTGTTCTTTTGGCAGCACTCGTGGTGGTCGAAAACCGCACGCAAGCCCCCTTGATTCCGATCTTTTTGTTTGGCAATCGACAACTGTCCACGACCTATTTGTTGGCCGTGGGTGCAGGGTTCGGTATGGGCAGCGTCATATTTCTGACCTCCATTGCCACCCACGCCTATGGCATCACCACGCGCAACGCCGGCTTTGTCCTGCTGCCGTTGGTGATCTGCTCGATGTTGGGTTCTGGTGGCGGTGGACGCTTGCTGAACCGCCTGGGCGCGCGCAGCATGGTGCTGATGGGATTTGCCATGCTGGCGCTGGGCTACGGCCTGGCGGCCATCACCAGCCAGGGCCTATGGCTGTTTTTGATCGCTTCTGTGCCGGTGGGTCTGGGCGTCGGAATTGTCGTGGGCGGCGCGCTGCGTTCCATCGCAATTGACGAAGCCCCGGTTGCTGTCCGCGCAGCGGCACAGGGACTGATCAACATTTGCACCGCCATTGGTACCTTGACGTCGGCGGCCTCGATCAGCGCCATCGCCGACCTGGCTGGCGGTGGCGCGCTGGGATTCAGCAAAGCCTACAGCGTGGTCGCGGTTTTGATGCTGGCCATGCTACTGGTGGCGCTAGGTTTGCGCAAAAAGGCTGACACGGCCTTGCAAACCGCCTAACAGGCATCAGCCTGCAAATTTCACGCCTAGCAACACCACGGCAGCGCAGGCTGCAAAAAGAAGTACGGCTAAAGTGCGCGATTTGCCATCGTCGCGTGAAGCGTGCACCGGTTGTGACAGTTCTTTGTCACCATGCAGCATTGCGCTAACCAGATTCTGTTTCTT
>CAIQEX010000361.1 GCA_903870955.1 uncultured beta proteobacterium | reverse complement strand
GCACCTATTCGCCGACATTACCTCCTTGGAGGGCATAACAGCCCCAGAAATAATCAGTGCAATCCGGCATTTATGAATGGGTGGCCCTTGATACCGCCTAAAATTGCCCCACCTACGGTATAGGATTTTTTCCAGGAGATTAGCTATGACGGATCGCTTTACAACGCTGGGCACCAGCTTTGGCTATGCCATTTCTACCGAGCAGCGCAACAAAGTGCTGCGCAACACCTATTGGCTTTTGGCCCTTAGCCTGATTCCGACTGTGCTCGGAGCTTGGGTCGGCGTGGCTTCAGGCATTGGGCAAGTATTTCGGGGTGGTTTTGGCATGATTTTGTTCATGGCCATTGCCTTTGGCCTGATCTATGGCATTGAGAAAACCAAGAATTCGGCAGCAGGCGTGCCAATGCTGCTCGGTTTCACTTTCTTTATGGGTTTGATGCTTTCGAGTCTGATCGCCCATACGTTAGGTTTTCGTAACGGCCCTGAATTGATCATGACGGCATTTGCCGGCACCGCGGGTGTCCTGGTGGTCATGGCCAGTTTGGCCACCGTCATCAAGCGGGACCTCTCCGGTATGGGCAAGTGGCTGTTTGTTGGTGTGCTGGTCCTGATGATTGGTAGCGTCATCAACATTTTTGTGGGCTCCAGTGCAGGCATGCTGGCGATCTCTGTGGCTGCGATTGGTATCTTCAGCGCCTACATGCTGTATGACATCAAACGCATCATTGACGGTGGCGAGACCAACTACATTTCAGCGACTTTGGCACTCTATCTGGACATCATCAATGTGTTCCAGAGTTTGCTGGCCTTGCTGGGCATTTTCGGGGGCGAGCGCGACTAAGCGCCCGTGCGCCGAATCAGAATAGGGCCCGTTAAGGGCCCTTTTTACTGTTTAAGAAATTCCAATTTTTCTCAATCCGAGCCGTTTCAGGCCGATACTGGGATATGTCCAATCGGTTTTCTCCATGATCACACGCACGCTTCTCTTGTCCATGACCCTTCTATTGGGTGGATGTGATCTGATCGACCAATTGCTGGCCGATCCCAAGGCCATTCAAAAAGAGGCGGACTCCAAGGCCATAGGCAGCGCCTGCCGACATGGCTTGCGCAGTATCGAGGACTGCTACCTTTTGAATGACAAGGCGTCCAAAGCCGCTATCTTCAATGGTTGGAAGGAGATGGACCAGTACATGCGGGAAAACAAAATCGAAGGTGTTGAATCCAAGGTCACCAAAGCCGAAATTCCTGGTCCCGTGGCCGAGGGTGAGCAGGTGGTTTCCGAATCAACAAAAGGGAAAAAAGAGTCGACCGACACCAAATCAAAGGCCAAACCCAAATCTGCCGAAAAGGCAGAGCCTGCGGCACACTGACATCGTCGGCATAGCCTTACAACCCCAGACCAGTTTCCTGCTCTGGGTTGCGGAGTTCCAGCTTTCTAAAGCCCTGCGTATTCAAACACTGCGATGCTTTCGACGTGCGCCGTATGGGGGAACATATTTACCACGCCTGCTGATGCGCACCGATAGCCTCCCTCGGAAACCAACACACCGGCATCGCGTGCCAAAGTCGCCGGGTTGCAACTGACATACACAATACGTTGCGGGGGCATCCAGGTGTTTCCAGCCTGCTGCTCACCAGCACCGGAAACCTTTGCTTGGTTCAATGCCGCCAGCGCCTGTACCAGCGCAAAAGCGCCTTCGCGAGGAGGATCGATCAACCATTTTTCCGCGACACCGTCGGAGCGCAACAGTTCCGGTGTCATTTCAAATAAATTACGCGCCACAAAACGCGTGGGTGCCAGAGGCCTGTGTATGCCAGCGTCCTTTGCATTGAGCGCGTAATTCTCCCGCGAACGTGCCACCAACGACTCAGCGCCCTCCACCCCCAGCACCTCCTGCGCCTGACGTGCCAAAGCCAGCGTAAAGTTGCCCAGACCACAAAACCAGTCTATGACCCGCTCATTGCTACGCACTTGGAGCAAACCCAGTGCGCGGGCAACCAGAACACGGTTAATAAAGGGGTTCACCTGGGTGAAGTCAGTTGGCCTGAATGGCATGGTGACGCCAAATTCCTGCAGCTGGTAGGCCAATTGGCCGGTTTCATGCCCCGGCAATTCGTCTAATCGCACAATGGTTTCAGGCCCCTTTGCTTGTAACCACCACTGGACACCCGCATGCTCGGCAGCAAAGGAGCGCAATTTTTGTGAATCCGCACTGCTCAAGGCCTCCATATGTCGCAGCACCATAGCAATGACTTGGGGTGGTCCCGTTGGGGTGGCAACATCGCCAATTGCCAATTCAATTTGCGGCAAAGTTTGCGCAGCATCCATCGAGGCAATCAAGTCGCGCAAAGGGAGCAACATGTCACTGATCACCGGAGGCAAAACATGGCACTCTTTCATATCCGCCACGAAATGGCTCTTGCGCTCGTGAAATCCGATCAGCACAACCCCCTTCTTACGCACAAAACGCACAGAAATGCGCGCCCTGTAGCGATAACCCCATGCCGGCCCTTCGATAGGGCGCATCACGTTTTCGGGCTTTACTTTGCCAATGTGCCAGAGGTTATCTTCCAAAACCCGCTGCTTGACGGCGACCTGTGCACCCACATGAAGATGCTGCATTTTGCAACCGCCACAGGCCCCTTCATGTAAACCGAAATGGGGACATGCCGGGCGTACGCGCTGTGAAGATTCCTTATGGATTTCGCTTAAGGAACCTTTCTCAAAACTGTTTTTTGTGCGATGAATACGCGCACTGACCGTTTCGAACGGCAAGGCACCTTCAATGAATACGACTTTACCGTCCGGCTTGTGTGCGACACCCTGGGCTTCCAGGTCCAGTGATTTGACTTGCAACCAGCCATCGGGAAGCGGCTTTTCAGGAGAGATTAATGATGTGTGTTCAACCATGCCCCGATTGTCTCAGGCTT
>CAIQEX010000360.1 GCA_903870955.1 uncultured beta proteobacterium | reverse complement strand
GGGGCGCGACTCGGGTTGGGCCAGATCGGTGGCCAGCGCCAGGCCCACCGTTTGCGTGGTGTGCAGTCCCGCACCCACCAGCAAAAAGGCCACACCGGCGCCTAGATGGCCGACCCAGGCCGGTGCCTGGGAGGCGTTGCCGCCACCGGAGAGCACCAGCAAGGCAAACGGCATGATGGCAAAGCCGCCGAACTGCAGCATGGTGCCCATCCAGATATAGGGCACGCGCCGCCACCCCAACTCGGAGGAATGTTTATCCGACCGAAAGCCAATCAGGGCGCGCAGCGGCGCAAAGAAAAGGGGCAAACCGACCATCACCGAGACCAGGGCCGTGGGCACCTTCAGCTCGACAATCATGACGCGGTTGAGTGTGCCGATCAGCAGCACGATGGCCATGCCGACGGACACTTGAAACAGGGATAGTCGCAGCAATCGCGACAAGGGTAAATCCGCCGTGGCCACATCGGCAAACGGCAAAAAACGCAGGCCGACAGAGGTCCACGCAACTATTAGTTTTCTACTGATACGGTTCATACCCAGGATGTGTTGAACAGGAGACCGGCACCTTGCGGGTCCCGGTCTCCAGAGGCCCCATGGAGGCCTACTTCTTCGCCAATGGCGCTTCTATCGGCGGCGCCGCTGCTGCCATAGCAACAGCCGCACCTTTGTTGCCGCCATTCAGAAAGGCTTTGACCCATGTGGTGTTGCTCGCGATGGCGAGGTGAACACTAAACGAGGCAACTGCCACTGCGCCGAGGAACACGGGAATGCCCACGGCGGGGTTCACGACTGTCCAGATTTTTCCGTAAATCATGTGGTTCCCCTTATTTCAGCCAGGGTGAATAAATATAGGCAAGCAAATGGGCGAAAGCGGCAATCATGCCGAATATTTGCGTGCCCTGGATGAGATGCCGATGGATCTCTTCCGACTCTGCCACGGTAAGTCCCGTTGGCCCGACTTTTTCATCAGCCATAGTTTGTTCTCCTTGCAAGAAGTACACATCGTGCTCTACCCGCACGCGGGGTATTCATGGCCGAAATGGCCATAAATTGGGTTCTGCCAAAGCTTGGCAATAAATAGGTTTGGCGCATTCAAAACCTTCTCGGCATGCGCCAGGGCAGCATGGCGCGCACCACCGGCGACACCAGCCTGGGAATAGAAAGCGACTCGTGAAAACTGCTGACCTTCTCTCCCAGCAACTCACTTTTCAACAGCGCGCGCTGGTAGAACGGCCCGTCCTCCAGCTGCTCGTGTATCTGCACCGGCGCAGTGCTGCGCATGCGCCGCGCCACGCGCCAGCGGGTCAGTGGCAGCGTATGTCGCGCGGGCGCCTCAAACGGCCGTACTTCGCCCTGCCGGTCAAAACGCAACGCCAGTAACTTCTCCTGCTGGTTGGCGTATTGCATGTCGTACAGCACGGCGGTGCTGCCATCGGCGAGCAGACTGCGCGACCAATCCCATAGGTGAAAGGCGCGGTCAATCGGCTCATCGCCTTCGTTGGAATCCAGATAAGCCTGACCACTCCAGCGCTGGTTCGGCTCACTCAGATTGACTTCAATCCGGGCCGAGGGCGCGATCGGGCCCCAGCGGTGTTTGCCCTGTGGGTCCAGTGCCGTGCTGAAGTTGAAAAGCTGCTGAGGGTTGATGCGGATATGGCCGCGAATGCCGCGCGGTATCGGCGCACAGACTTCATCAATATGCACGTTCAGGCTGGTGCCGTCCCAACGCAACTGGCTGGGACCAATCACAAAACGCGTGCTGTCCCGGCTGCAAAAACGGCGGCTGCGCTCGGTCATGCTCCAGCGCCGGGCCTTGCGGCTGTACAAGGCCACATTCAGGCAGCAATGGTTGTCCGGGTCGGCGACTCCCTGATGGCGATTCCAGGCGTAATAGGGCGAGAACACGCTGCCCACAAAGGCGATCATGGTGAGCCCCATTTCGCCGTCATCGCTGATGGCATCGACGTACCACCAGAGGTAGCCACCCGGTGCGACCGCCTGGTCGAAGCGAGGCTCGCCAGAATGGCCTCGGCCGCCAGCCGGCCCGACTGGGTCGCCATCGGCACCCCAGGACCCGGATGCGCGCTGCCCCCCGCCAGATAAAGCCCCGGCACTTTGCTGACCGCCCCCGGCCTGGAAAAGATGCTCAGCCATCCGTGTGTAGCCTGACCATAAAGAGCCCCTCCGGTACCGGGAAATCGTTGATGAAAATGCTGTGGCGAGGTGCACACCGTGTGCTCTGCATCTGCCTCCACTTGCAGCCCGCAGCGCGCCATCAGGTCGAAGCTGGTTTGACGGCAACGCGCAAGCGCCTCTGCACCCAGGCTGTCGCGGTCGCCATCTCCGACGGCCGGCGCATTGACCAGACACAACAGACGCTCGCGCCCAGCAGGTGCTGCGGCCAGACCCCGGTCCTGCGCACAGACATACAGCGTCGGGTCTTGCGGCAGCCGGGAACGCTTAAAGATGTCGGTGAACTCCTGCGCGTAGTCCTGTCCAAAAAACAGGTTGTGCCGATCCGGAACCAGGCCGCGCGTTTTGGCCAGCACCGACCAGGTCACCGCTGAAAGTGAACGCGTCCCGGCCTTGCCCGGCACAGCGGTACGCGCTGCAGTTCCCAACAGGCCTTGGCGCAACGCGGATGCGTCGCCGTTGAAGACCACCGCCTCGGATTCGAGCTTTTCGCCACTCGCCAACACCACTCCGCGCGCGCGTCCATGCGCCACACTGATCTCGCGGCACTCCGCGTTAAAGCGGAACTGCACACCGTGTTTGCGGCACAAGCGCTCCAGACATTGGGCCAATGCGGGCATGCCGCCCTGCACGGCCCAGACACCATCCATTTCGACTTGCGTGATCAGGCTCAACGTGGCGGGCGCATGCCAGGGTGACGATCCGGTGTAGGTGGCATAGCGCGCAAAAAGCTGGCGCAGCCGGGGATCGGTAAATTGCCGCTCCATGCTGCGCCACAGCGTGCGCAGTGGGCCCAGGCGGGTTAACAGCGCCAGTCCGCTGGGGCCTAGTCGCCCCATGAAGTGCGGCACACCGGCCAGTTGCGCACGGATAAACGGGCCCTCCAGCGTGTCGTAGAGCGCGCGGGTGCGGGCGCAAAAGGCCCGAAAGCGCGCCGCCTCTTCGGCACCGGCAAAGGCTTCGATCGCAGCCTCGCTGGCGGCCGGGTCATCAAACAAATCCAGCGCGCTGCCATCGGGCCAGAAGTGGCGTGCCAGCACGGGTAGTCGCTGCAAAACCAGCTCGCCTTCCAGCGTGGTGCCCACGCTCTGCAGCAATTCGTCGAAGACCCAGCGCATGGTGAATACCGTGGGGCCGGTGTCGATGGCCTGACCGTCAATCATTTCGGCATGCAATTTGCCACCGGACTTGGCCGAGCGCTCCAACACCGTCACCGACAAACCCTGGTGCGCCAGACGCAGCGCCGCAGCCAAACCAGCCACGCCCGCACCAACCACCAGTACGCGGGTATCAGGCATGCGCGACCTCAGCGACCGGCGCCTGCGCCGGTGAAAGGTCAAATTGACGGCCACACCAGTTGCCAGACATGGCCAGCACCCGCATGCGCGCAAACATCGATTCGGAAAAATAGTCGTGCTTGGCGGCGGCCGCAATCGCCAGTTTGTGGGCACCCCGATGGGCATAGCCGACCATCGACTCGGTGCTGTCCCAAACGCTAAAGGTGCACTGGCGCACCAGTGGCGCCTCGCCCAGGCCCATGGCCAACTGGCACCCTTCGGCATGGCCCAGATCGGCTTGCGCCGGCGGCGCATAACGCCAGAAGGACACCGCTTTTCCGGGCCGGATACTGCCGCGCGTCAGCACGGCGACGGGTGCTTTGGCAACTGCCGTGTTCGTCGCGGCATTCACGCCGCCGTCGGGCGTCAAACCCCAGGATTGCTGATCCCACTGGCCACGAATCGAGGTGACGGCCATCATGCCCAGCCAATGTTCGCGTGTGCGCTCGACATAAGCCTTGACCTCGGAACCCTGCATGAACACCTCTGCCTGTGCCTGGGTGGCAAACAGACAGATCAGGCCCTGGTGGCTGGAACTGGGGCGCAGCCCAAATCCGCCGCCATGCCCGCTGCCCATCACCTTCACAAACAACAGGCCGGGCACATCCCTAAAGATGCCGGCACCCTGCGCCAACCGCAGCCAACCCCAACCCCGGTGCTGGGTTGCAAAGTCCACCAGCAAAATAACAACCACACCGGACAAGACCAAGGGCGCAGGGGTTGGTGCTTCCATGGTGCTTGTCTTTTTGGTTAATGGCGCTCGAACACTACTTCGCCGCCACGCTGGGTGCAGCGTCTGCAGGCAACTGCAACTCAGGAAAGTCCTTGGCCATTTGCGCACCATTCAGCGGTTTGTAATCGCCTTGGTGGCAGGTGGCACAGTTGGCCTTGGCCACATCACCGAGTTCACCCTTGCGATGCGCCGGAAAGACATTGGCCAGTGGTTCCAGATACTCGTTGTTGAGCGCGCGGGCCATGCGGATGCCATACCAGGCCACCGCACGTTGCGGTGGGTTGCCTTGCCAGGATTGGAAGGAGCGGGTGTTGTGGCAATAGGTGCAGTTCACGCCCAGAGCCAGCGAGGCATGCGTCATCAGCCCGTAGGTCCATTCGGCCTGCTTGATCGAGTGGCGGTTGCCGGTGGGCAGCGCGGTCGCACTGTTGACCCGGATCTCCTGCTTGTCGAGCAAAAATGGCGTGAACGGGTCGTTCGGCAAGGAGGTGTAATCGACCACTGCCTCAGGGCTGTTCTGGCCGGCTTTGTCGCCGATGAAATTAGAACCGTAGGGCTGCGGGTTGGAGCGGAACCAGACCTGCTGCGGAATGGCGTTGCCACGGTGGCAGGTAAAGCAGGTCACACCGGTTTCAGCCACGTGGGTTTTCCATTGGCTGTTGATGGTGCGGGTCATCTCCAACATGCGACGCGCCACCACCTTGGTGTACTTTCCATCGTCCGCAAAGTTGGTCACATCGTGACAGTAGGCACAACCTTCCTGGGGGTTGATCCAGGTGGAAATGGACGCCATCAGGCGGGTGAATTGCGGCACGCTCAGGTCACCCAGAACTTTGACGTTCTTGAACACCAGCGCAGCCTTGGGTCCCTCGGCGGGTGCGGGCGGCAAACTGACCGGCACGATGTTGTTGTCCTGGCGGGCCTCCAGAATGCGCGGGTTATAAATTTGCACCATACCGGTCCCCCGGTAGCCGTGCTGCACCGATTCCATGAACGGGCGCTCGCATCCGGACAACAGCGTCAGCAGCGCCAACAGCACCAGGGTGGCCCAACGGGCAGAGAGCGTAGAGGCATGGCTCATGGCTTGACTCCTGGCAAGAGCGTTGGGTCGATGACGATCGGGAAAACTCCGGGCTGCGGCGGTACCACCCCGTGTTTCATGGACCAGAGATACCAGTTGTCCACCACCGTGCCGGTGAGCAGAATGCCGATGCCACCGACCAGCGGGCAGAGCACGGCAAACCACCAGCCCCAGCGGTGAATCGATTCCATCGTGGCGTTAAAGCCCATGGTCCAGCGCCAGAACAGCGCGGCGCGTTCCGAGGCCGTGCCCCGGTCGGCGATCTGCTCCACCTCGCGCTCACCACCAAACCGGGTGACCGCCAGAATGGTCGCACCGTGCATGGCAAAGATCAGCGTGGAGCCATACAAAAAGGCAATCGACAGCGCGTGGAACGGGTTGTAAAACAGGTTGCCATAACGCAGCGAGAAGGCCGCCGTCCAGTCCAGGTGCGGGAAGATGCCGAACGGCACCGCCTCACCCCAGGAGCCCATCAAAATGGGGCGGAAAAAGCCCAGGCACAAAAACAACCAGATGGCCGACAGGAAGGCCCATGGCACATGCGTGCCCATGCCCAATGCGCGGGCACGGCGATAGGTACGCAGCCACCACAACAGCAGCGAGAGCGTGAGGAAACCACCCGCCATCAACCACCAGCCGCCCTGGTTCAGGGGGGGAATGTGAAGGCCATAGCTGGGTGCTGGTGGCTCCAGTGCCAGCCAGAACAACTGGCGCACAAACTGCACCGGATTCCAGTTCACCGAGGCCAGCATGTTGAGGCCGATGATGTTGAAGGCCAGCATGCCGAAGAACAGAGAGGCCAACCCAAGGGCACCCAGGTAAATCGGTCCGAACTGGGCGTTACCCAGTTTGCCGGCCCAGTAAATCAGAAAGGGCTCGCCCAGGCGCGGGCTGTTTTGCGGGCCGAGTGGCACGCCATGGTGCATCGGACCGGTGGCCTGGACCGTAGTGAAAAGGTTTTGATATTCAGCCATTGCGTTCTCCCTGCGTTAGCTCCAGATCGGCATGTTGAGCCACCAGTTCCACCATTCGGGCCAACCGCGACTCCAGAACGGGCCACTCAGCACAATGCACAGCGCGCTGAACAACACCGCTGCCAAGGCCAGAAACAGCCCCAGACGGTGAATGCCCAGGGTGCCGATCGAGTAGCCCACGATGTCCTTGAAAAAGGTGTCCTCATGCTCGGAGGTCTTGACGTCCGTGCCGGGTGCCGGGTTGGCGGCCGACAGAATCAGGCCGCCATGCAAGGACAACGCAAAGGTGGTGGCGAAGAAGAAACTCACCCCCAGCATGTGCGCCGGGTTGTAGTGAAAGTGGAGGTATTGGTAACCCACGTTGGAGACCCAATCCAGGTGGCTGTAAATGCCATACGGAAAGCCGTGACCCCAGGCACCCATAAGCACCGGGCGGATAACTACCAACGTCACGTAGGCCAAGATGGCCACACTGAAGGCGACGGGTACGTGGTAGCCCATGCCCAGCTTGCGGCAGATTTCAACCTCGCGCAGGGCCCAGGAAACAAAGGCGCCAATGGCACAGATGGTGATGACTTGCCACAGCCCGCCAGCCAACAACGGCGCCGGTCTGAGCCCATAGGAAAGGTCGGGCGGCGCAATGCTGATCTGCCAGATATTCCAGGTCGGCCCCATCGCCGCACCCCACAAAATCATGGCGACGCCAACGAACGTAAAGAAGATCGTTGTGACGCCGAACAATCCAACGTAAAACGGTCCTACCCAGAAGTCGAACAAGTCACCGCCGAGCAGCGTGCCACCTCGGACTCGGTATTTTCTTTCAAAGCTAAGCATGGCCATGTTGGGCTCCTAGGCTCCGGAATCGGGATACGGTTTCAATACAAAAAATGAAGGGCAGATGCCGCGCCGACCGGGGCCGGCAACAGCATCTGCGGGCACACAACTACGACTTGATCGCGGGCACAGCAGGTGGCAAGGGTGCGTTTTGCACCGCGACTGCCGCTGCCGGTTTTTTTGCACCGTCGAGCCAGTTGAACTTGTTGGTACTGAGCAGGATCAGGTGAATCACCACCGCGAGTCCTGCAAGGAATAGGCCCTGAACCACCATGGCTCGGAGCGGATCGAATAATCGCCAAATACGCCACATAACTTTCTCCTAAAAAACGTGGGACATGAAGGTGTAAATACCAGCGCTCACCCCGGACACGATGTTGGTCATGTTCTCCGAGCCCGGCAGCCAGCTCTTCCACGAAATGCCAATCGTTTGACCGATGGCAGCAACGCAGAACAACAGAACAAAACAGGGAACAAAGACCAGAACAAACGTCAGCTTTTCACCCTTTGCAGGATGGGGTACCGATTGAATTGAGTTCACGGACATGGTTGCACTCTCTACAGGTTTGCTTCGAGACTCAGAGCCAGGGGCGCCACGCCCAGACCAGGATGTGCGCGACCACGGCGACCGCCGTAAATCCCACAAGTCCTTGCATCCAGTAGTGGTGAAACTCCTGAGCTTCCTCGTCCGTCAGCCCGGAAATTGAAGTCCGATTCGACATGCGAATGCTCCTTTTCAAAACGCGGCCTTGCGGCCACTGCAGCGCTCAGCCCGCGCAGCATGGGCAACCGTGGCGGAATGCCACGACATGCGGTAGATGACCGGGCTTGGGCCCAGAGCATCGAAATAGGGAAATCCATGGAGTGGATGTGCGTCATTGCGTTCATGCCGGCACACCCATTCCGAGTTCACGACTGGCCTGGTCCACGTGGGCGTCGGACACCTCTGCGGCATTCGCTTCGCGTGCATAACGTTCAGCCTGATCGCGCAGCCGTTTGGCCGCAGAAATCTGTATCAGCACCGGCTGGCTTTGCACGATGTCGCGCAACCGCGCCTGGGCCGATTCCTGCCAGATGGCGTTGGGCACCACCACGCCGCGCGCATGGGTGGGGTCAACGCGGTCCATGTCGGTGCCCAGCGGCAGGATGTGAAACAGGGCGTCAAACAACGCATTGCACACTTCCTGAATCACATAGGTGGCACCGCTGTAGCCCATGAACGGGGTACCGGTGTGGCGCCGAATGATGGCGCCCGGAAACGAGGCCGGGATGAAGGCCGCGCGCATCGGGCCGCCGCTGGCAATCTCGCTCAAATACATGCGCTCGTTGTAGCTTCCGAACATGATCAGGGGCGTCTGCGTCTTGCACAGCGTGCGCACTTGCTGGTTGTCGGTTTTGTTGCCAAAGGTGCGCGCGACACTGAATTTGCAAGGCAATCCCATTTCCACTTCGAGAAAGTATTTCAGGCCGCGCGCATAGGTCTCTGTCGCCACAACGGCAAAGCTGGCGGTGGAGAAAAAGTCCTGTGTCACCGAGCGCCACAGATCCCACAAAGGCTTCAGCGTGGTGTGGCGTTCGCGTTCAATAAAGGGTTCGGGGTCCAGGCCCAACAACTCGCCGAGCTTGCGCAGGAATTGTGTGGTGCTGTGCAGGCCTATCGGAGCTTGCAGATAGGGGCGATCCAGCGCCTCGCACAGCATGCGCCCGAACTCGCGGTACATGCAGATGTTGACATCGGCCTCGACCAGGCGCGACACATCAGCCACATGGCTGCCCAGCGGAAACACCATGTTGATATCGGCCCCGATGCCTTGCACCAGGCGGCGGATTTCGGCCAGATCGCTGGCGGAGTTGAAGACACCATAGCTCGGGCCGATGATGTTGACGCGTGGCTTTTCACCCGGCGCACGTTCACTGGCCGGCTTGCGCGCCGGGACGTTGCGCAGACCGTATTCGGACCACAGCCAATACATCGCGCGGTTGGCACATTGCCATTGGTCTTCGTCGATGGTGCGTGGCAGGAAGCGCAGGATGTTGGTGCCCTCTGGCGTGACACCGCCACCAATCATCTCGGCAATCGAGCCGGTCACCACCACCGCAGGCAGGTCCGGATCCAGCGCGGCGTGGGCGCGCTTCATTGCGCCCTCGGTACCTTGGCGACCCAGCTCCTCCTCGCCCAGACCGGTAACCACAATCGGCAGCTCATGGGGTGGCAAGGCATCGGTGTAATGCAACACCGAGGTCACCGGCAGGTTCTCGCACCCCACCGGTCCGTCAATGATGACCTGCAGGCCCTTGATGGCGGTGAACACATACACCGCGCCCCAATAGCCGCCGGCCCGATCGTGGTCTATGACAAACATCAGCCCATCTCCTCAGCTTTGCGTTTTTTCAGCAAACGCGCGAGTTGGCGCTTGGTCTCGGCGCGGAACTCGGGACGGTCTTGCGGCACTTCCTCCCAGACACCTGAGGCATGGCCCGCGCCGACGTTGCCGAAGAAATCCGCCATCACGTCAAAGCGCGCCTGGTTGCCAATCGCCGACTGGATCACCTGCACCAGCGAACCGGCACCGGCCACACCCATCAGCGGTCGGGCGGAGATCAGGTTGGTGAAATACAGCGAAGGGATACGCATCTGCTTGGCGGCCTGCACCACCGGTGTGGTGCCAATCGCCAGCTGCGGCAGGTATTCATTGACGGCTGCGATGTCCTGCTCCAGCGAGGCACGGAACTGCACCTGCACGCCCTTGCTTTTGAGCCATTCGGCATCGGTCGCATTCCAGGGTGTGGCCGGGCACGCGGTGCCTACATAGCGCAAGTCGGCACCGCATTCCACCAGCAGGCGGCCGACCAGCAACTCGGAGCCCTCGTAGCCGCTCAAGGTGATGCGGCCCTTGATGGGTTTGGCGGCCAGCATGTTGCTCATGGCGCCAAAGGCCTGGTTGCGGGCGATATCAATCTTGCTTTGCGCCACGCCACAGGCGTTTCCAATGGCTTGCAGCCAGGCCAGCGTGCCATCCAGACCCACCGGTGCCGAGCCCACGATGGGACGGCCAGCCGCCTCAAACTCGCGCACGCTGGCGGTGTAGAACGGGTGAATCGCGGCGACGGCTGCGCAGTCCAGAGCGGCGTATAACTCGCGCCATTCGCGGGTTGGCACCACAGGCCCTGCGGCCAGCCCCATGGGTGCCAGCAGATGCGCGATCCCCACCGGGTCGGCCGGAAACATTTCACCCAACAGCGTGACCGTGGGTTTGTCGTTGATGCCTCCACGCGGCGCCTGTACCGGGCCCTGCAGAATCTCCTGGCGGGCATAGCGCAACATGGCGCCGGCCAGCACATCCTTGGCCTCGGCGTGGGTCGGCACACCGAAGCCTGGCACATCGATACCGATGATGCGCACGCCATTGATTTCCTTGGGCAGCAGCTGCAACGGAACACCGCTGGCAGTGGGCACACACAGGTTGATGATGACGATGGCGTCGTACTGTGCCGGGTCGGCCTGGGCATGCACGGCTTCGCGAATGTCCTCAAAGAGTTTGCCGGTCACCAGCGTCTCGGAGTTGAAGGGCACGTAACCCACACTGCGGCGCGCGCCGTAAAAATGGGAGGTGAAGGTCAAGCCGTAGACGCAGCAGGCCGAGCCCGACAGAATGGTCGCGGTGCGGCGCATGCGCAAGCCCACGCGCAGCGAGCCAAAGGCCGGGCACATGCTTTGCGGCTGGTCGTGCGGGCCGGCTTTCTCGTTGCGCGGATAGTCCTTGGCGTATTGGGCCAGCACCTCTGACTTGCCCGCCGCCTTGGCGGCGTTGAGCAGTTGCTCACCACCGGCGTGGCAACCCATACCGTCGCCTTCGAGCGCAGTCGTCTGTAACGACTCCACCGGCGCGATTGGAATGACGTGGGGGCTGCGCATCAGGCGGCGTCGTAAACGACTTCGAGACTGGGTTTGATCACTTCGTGGCGACCCACCATGTCAAACACAGTGGCCGGGTCCAGCACCACATTGCGCCCTACCGTATCCGCGCTGAACAGACCCAAGAGTTCATCCTGGGTTTGCGGCTTGGGTCGTACCGGTGGTGCCGCGCCGACATTGGTCGCGAGTTGCTCGAACATCGGACCCCATTCGCCGCCGGGGATGCCAATGATTTCGTAGCTGGCGCTCTTGCGCCGGATGTCTTCGTGGGCCGGTATGGCGGCCAGCACCGGGATACCGGCATTCGCTGCAAAGGCTGCCGCTTCGCCGGTGCCATCGTCCTTGTTGATGACCATGCCGGCGACGCCGACATTGCCACCGAGCTTGCGGAAATACTCCACCGCCGAGCACACGTTGTTGGCCACGTAGAGCGACTGCAGGTCATTGCTGGCAACGACGATAACTTTTTGGCACATGTCACGGGCAATCGGCAGGCCGAAACCGCCGCAGACCACGTCGCCCAAAAAGTCGAGCAGCACGTAGTCAAAGCCCCAATCGTGAAAGCCGAGTTTTTCCAGCGTTTCAAAGCCGTGAATAATGCCCCGGCCACCACAACCGCGTCCCACTTCGGGGCCGCCGAGTTCCATGGCGAAGACACCGTCGCGCTTGAAGCAGACGTCGCTGATGCTGACCGCTTGTCCGGCGAGTTTCAGGCGCGAAGAGGTTTCAATAATGGTCGGGCAGGCCTTGCCGCCAAACAGCAGACTGGTGGTGTCGCTCTTGGGGTCGCAACCGATGAGCAGCACCTTCTTGCCCTGCTGCGCCATCATGTAACTGAGGTTGGCCAGCGTAAAGCTCTTGCCAATGCCACCCTTGCCATAGATGGCAATGATCTGGGTTTCTTTGGTTGGCGCACCGGTCGCCACAGGAGTGGGTTCCTGTGCGGCTTCCTGGCGCAGTCGTTCCACGAATTGGATCGGTTGGGCTATGGGGCTTTGGGGGGTTGTCATGCGTGGTTGCTCCAATCCAAAATCATCTTCAGGCAGGCGGCATCGCCAAAAGCCACTTCATACGCATCCAGGGCTTTGGCGGGTGATTGCTGGTGTGTGATCAGACCGTCCAGAGACAGGCGGCCGTTGTGTACCAGTTCGGTGACGGCCAGTAAGTCCGGGCGCTTCCATTCGGCTGCAGCGCGTATTTGCGCCTCGCGCATAAAGGCCGGAGCAAAGGCAAAGTGCAAGTCGTTTTTGTAAAAGCCAGCCAGCACCACCTCACCACCCGGAGCCAGGCGCTGGATCAGCGTGTCCAAGAGGTGGGAGTCGCCGCTGACGTCGTAAATGGTTTTGTAGTCCCGGCGCGGATCGTCGTCGGGATGCACGGCGGTGTAACCCACGGCACCCGCCATGCGGTGGGCCTGGGTTTCCCACACCGGGGGGGCCGGCGCGCCGGAAGCCACGGTCATGCGTGCCAGCAAACGCCCCAGCACGCCATGGCCGACGATCAGGTCGGGCGTGGTGATTTTTTCGCGCTTGCCGCCCCCCGCAACCGCGTGGTAGGCGGTGGCGGCCAAAGCCAGCAAAACAGCTTGCTGACCCAGGCGCTCTTCTACTGCAACCACCCGGTCCTGATGCACCACCAACTGCGAAGCAGTGCCGCCAAACAGGTTGTGTACGCCCTGAAAGCAACTCGCCCCTGGAACAAACACACGTTGCCCGACCTGCAGGGAACTGGTGTTACAGACCTTGCTGATGCGCCCGACCGACTCATAACCGGGCACCAGGGGATAGCCCATGCCTGGAAACGCGGGCATGGATCCATCCCAGAGCAGTCGCTCGGTACCGGTACTGATACCGCTGTACTCGACCTGAACTTCAATCTGGCCATCTGCCAGCGCAGGCAGCTCCAGGGTTTGAAGGGAAAGTTGCTGCGGGCGCTGGAAAACAATGGCTTGTGCGTTCATAAACTCATTCTTAAGCTTACATGTCAATGTGTCAATCGGGATTTACATCTTTATTTTCAAGATGTGCTTTTGACAGCACCGGGTTTGCGGGCAAACAGGATTCGGGTGTGGATGGGCATGGCGTTTGGCACCAGTTCCACATGAACAAAGCCGCATTCCCGCAACATCCGGATCAATTCGGAGGGCGTGCGCAAGCGGCCAGCTCCCATCGCCAGCAAATAGAAGTGGAAATAGGCGTCACCGCTGGCCTCTTCGCCGTTCTCCTGCGCCATGGGTTCCGCCAGCATCAAGGTGCCGCCCACAGGCAAGGCCGAAAAGATCTTGCGAAAAATGCTGCAAACCGCCTCATCCGGGTGGTCGTGGGCCACACGGATCAGGGTCACCAGGTCGGCCCCAGTCGGCAATTCGTCATGAAAGAAACTGCCCGGGTGGTAGGACACCGGCGCATTCAGGCCAAGCGTCGCATGATTTTTTTGCGCCAATGCCAGCACCTGGGGCAGGTCAAAGAGCTTGAATTGCAGGTGCGCCTGGCGCCGTGCCAACTCGGCTACAAAACGC
>CAIQEX010000359.1 GCA_903870955.1 uncultured beta proteobacterium | reverse complement strand
GGTCAATTAATGTGGGTGGACTGGTGGGCCGGGCGGACGGCTGTCCTGACTGCGGTGGACTATCTCCCGATATTGACACCAGCTATTCCACAGGGTCTGTGGCCGGTCTGAGCAATGTGGGCGGATTGATTGGTTATAGCCATTACGGCAACATCATTAACAGCTTTGCATCCGGCGGAATTACCAGTGACATTCCCAGTTCGACGGGTGGGTTGGCGGGCAGTCTTTTGAATGCGGGCGTTACCAATAGTTTCTGGAATACAACGGCAGCGAGTGGGGTTGCAGCCGGGGTAGGCAATAACCCAACGATTGCCGGCGCTACTGGTCTCGATGAGATTGGTATGAAGTCCGCAGCAAACTATTCCGCATGGGGTGCCGGGATTTCTGCAGCTGACCCCAGTGGCGCGACGGATTGGCGGATATTTGACGGCAGCACACTGCCCATGTTGCGGCGGTTCATGACCGATCTGACCGTTTCGTCGCAGGATCAATCCCATCCCTATGCAGGGCAGGTGATTACGGGACTGGTGAACGCAAGCTTTTCGAACCCAGGCTTTGATCAGTCTCTGATCCCCAACCTGAACGACCCCTATAACGGCGCTTATCAAGTGGCAAGGGATGCCAATGGCGCGGTGACTTCGTACGCGCCATCCCTTTATTCGAGTCAGTTTGGTTATGACATCGCCTACGACACGGCCAATAGCTTGGGTGGCTTCCTGACTATTACGCCCTTGGCTGCAACTATCGTCGCACTCACGGGGGCAAAGGTTTACGACGGTACGACCACTTTCGATACAGCCCATCTTGCCATCAACAATGTGATTGGCACCGACGTGGTGAGTTTGTCATCGGGAACCGCTGATACGTCGAACAAGAATGTGGGGACTTGGGCTTTCACTGCCTTCAACGGCCTTGGATTGACGGGTCCTGCGGCGGGTAACTACACCCTCGCCGGCGTTTCGGGTTCAGGAACGATCACAGCCGCACCGTTGACCATCAGCACATCCAATATCACCAAGACCTATAACAAGAGCACCGACATGACAGGTGCTACAGGACAAGGCGCAATGGTGGTTGGTGGGACCCTCTTCGCGGGTGATGGCCTGACCGGTGGCAGCTTTGCATTCACCGACCCCAATGCCGGACTGGGCAACAAGATTGCGACGCTTTCAGGCGTGACGGTGGGTGACGGCGTGAACAATGGCAATTACACCGTCAGTTATCAGAACAACACAACCAGTACGATTGTTCAAGCACCCTTGACAGTCAGCACAAGCAATGTGACTAAGACCTATAACGCCAGCACCGACATGACCGGTGCCACCGGGCAGGGCGCCGTGGTTGTGGGTGGCACGCTCTACACCGGAGACAGTTTGTCTGGCGGTATTTTTGCCTTCACCGATAAGAATTCCGGGGTTGGAAACAAGTCTGTGTCGGTCTCCGGAGTGACCGTGACCGACGGTGTGAACACCAACAATTACAACCTCAGTTACCAGAACAACAACACCAGCACCATCAATAAGGCAAACCTCACTGTCAGCACATCCAACGTAACCAAGACCTACAACGCAAGTACCGATATGACCGGTGCGACAGGTCAAGCTCCGGTTGTCGTGAGTGGGACGGTGTTCACGGGAGACGGTTTGTCGGGCGGCACATTTGCATACATTGATCCAAATGCCGGGCAGGGCAATAAGGTTGTAACTGTCTCGGGGGTCAATGTGGGTGACGGCACCAATTTTGGTAACTACAACATCGCTTACCAGAACAACGCGACGAGTACGATTGACGCGCTTCACCTTTTGTGGGCCGGTAGTGCAGGTGCCAATTTGGGTGACCCATTGAACTGGAGTAATCCATTCTCGCAAGCGGGCGTGGCCAATGTGTTTTTACCGGACGGGTTCAACGTGATTGCGCCGTCGGTACTCAATTTGGTTAATCCAGTGTTCAATTCGACTACGCCCTTAGTTGTTCAGACCATCAACACAGCGGGCAGCACCAATCCTGGAATATTTAATTTGCAGAGTGGTTCCCTGAGCATCACTGGTGATTTGATTACGCCGGTCTACACACAGAGCGGAGGCACCTTGAGCGTGAGCGGTGCGTTGACGGTGCAAAGCGCATTTACGCAATCCGGCGGCAATATCGACAAAACGGGACCGGTGTCCATCACCCAGGCCACGGGTAATTTGGCGGTGGGTAACATCACGGGCTCCACCATCACTTTGCAAGCGCCGACGGGGGCAATTACCCAGAATCCATCGACTGGCCTGACAGGCTTTTTGACTGTCAAGACCACGGGCGGAGCAAATCTTGCAGATCCTGCCAATAACAACACCCTGTCAGGTTTTGCGGTCAGTGATGTGGGCCTCAACCTGCCCAGCAGTGGCAACATCAGCCTGGTTAATAACGGTGTACTTGATTTGAAGGGCGTGTCGCTGGCCAACGGCAATCTGTCCATCAACAACACCGGGGGCCTGAGTAACTCGGGTGCGATCAATGTGAGCGGAGGCACTGTAGACATCATTTCCCACAGCCCCATTACCATCGGCAATGCAGTAAATGCCAGCGGCAATATCACCCTGGCTGCATTGACGCCGGACGGCACCAGTAATATCACGCTCAATGGCTCTATGACGTCGTCCGCAGGTGGCATCTCGATTCAGGCCTACAACAACTTTATCCAGAACAGCAATTTGAGTGCCGCTCTGGCGATTGATGTGAGCACCGTCGCCGGCAGTTTGACTTTCGGCCCTGGCGCCTACAGCGTGGGCAACCCGGTGACGTACACCGTGAACGGTGCGCCCTATTTGCCACCCTGGATTGCCTCCACCTTGAGTGGTGGGGCAACAGACTTTGTGGTGGCGTTCCTGGATCAATTCCAGGCGGTGCTGGATGCACAGCAAGTGACGCCGTTGGACGATCCCCTGGGCTTGATGCAAAGCAGCCAGGAAGGCATTGTGATCGAGGGGGAAATATGCAGGCCGTGAACGGACGTGGGCTGGTTGCCCGCATCGCCACTGCGGTGTTGGGCCTGTTGCTTTGGCAGGCTCCCTCGAACACTTGGGCGCAGAGCGCGGGTGAAGTGGAGTTTTCTCGCGGCGCCGCGGTGGCGCAATCGCCGGGCAAACTGCCACGCACTATGGGCAAAGGATTGTCGGTGGTAGAGGGCGACCGGCTAACCACTGCGGATGGCGCCATGGCCATCGTCAAGTTGCAGGACGGCACCCGCCTGACCCTGCGGCCCAATTCCGAATTGATCATGCAGACCTACCGCTATGACGGCACGGTCAAGGAAGACAACAGCATGGTGATGCAGTTGTTGCGCGGCGGTTTTCGGGCCATCACCGGGTTGATCTCCAAAGGCTCACCCAACTCAGCCAAGATTCAAACCAGTACCGCGACGGTGGGAATTCGCGGCACCGACTTTGATGTCCGCCTGTGCGGACCGGAGTGCAAGGCCGAGTCTGCCAAGGTGCGTGACAAAGCCAAGCCCAACGCCATCCTGGCCAGCGCCAAGTTGGTGGATGCCAAGGGTGAGATTTCTGCCACGGACGGC
>CAIQEX010000358.1 GCA_903870955.1 uncultured beta proteobacterium | reverse complement strand
TACGTGGCCCAGGCCCGTGAGTTGATCGATTTAAGCATCATGTCGCAAAAGGAAATTGTCGAGGAGCTGCGTCAGTTGGCGGCCAAGCAGACCCTGCTGGCGGTGGAGGCTGCGTGATGGAAGATGTGGACTCTGGTCTGGAACAAACGGCGCCTGTATGGGCCGTTTTTGGCGACCTGATGTCGGGCCTGCTCGGGGCCTTTGTATTGTTGCTGGTGGGCGTGCTGGTGGTGCAGTTTCAATTGACAGCCAACCTCGAAGACGAAGTTAAAAAGCGCCAGATCGAAGAGCAGCGCCGCATCAGCCTGGAAAAGGCCCTGGCCATTCCCTTGGCCACAGGCCGCATCACCCTGAACAACGGTCGCATCGGTATCAGCGGCCGTTTGTTGTTTTCGCTGAACTCCGATCAGCTACAGCCTGAAGGGCGCAAATTGCTCAACAGCCTGGTTTTGCCGTTGCGTGCCTACCTGGGTGCGCGCGATGAACTGTTGATGATCAGCGGCTTTACCGACGACCATTCGATTCGCGCCAGCAACAGCCAGTTTGCCGACAACTGGGAGTTGTCGGCGCAGCGCGCCTTGACCGTCACCCGCGCCTTGATTGATGAAGGCATGCCGTCTGCGCTGGTGTTTGCGGCCGCGTTCGGTGCCGAACAGCCGCTCACCCCCAATGTGAACGAAGCCGCTCGCGCGCAAAACCGGCGTGTCGAAATGGCTCCCGTGCCCAAGGCGCGCAGCGAGAAGACTGCGGCGCCATGATCGAGCCCGACCCGGCAGAGGTTGCAGCGATCCAGTCGGAGCCGTCTTTTGATGGTGCGCAGGAAGTCGCGTTATTGCGCGAAGCCGGTGCGCCCTCGTTGGATCCCTTGCGCTTCCACTATCTGGAGGTGTTGAGCGGTCGCGCGCAGTCGCAGCAAGGGTCGGTCAAGCGGATTTTGGAAGAGAAGCTGGCACGGTTGGTGGCCGACTTCAGATGCCGTCTGACGCTGGTTCAGGATCCTGCGGAAAGTGCGTTGGAACATCAGACGGGAGCTGTGGAATTCCCGGCTTCGAAAGGCGAGTGTCTGGCTGACCTGATTCGTTCGCTGTCTGCCGTGGATTCGGCCAATGGAAGTCCGGCTCCGCAGCAAACGGATGCGCCACGGGTTGAGCTGAAGTCGGTGCGTCTGTTCCGAAGCACATGGTCCAAACTGAGCGCCGACAAGCAACTTAACGCCGCGCTGGATCAGGCACCCAAAAACGCCGGGCCCATCAATTCCCACATGCTGGTTCTGCGTTCCCTGGCGCTGATGCGGGAAATCTCACCGGATTACCTGAATCGCTTCATTTCGTACGCCGATACCCTGGTGCATCTGGAGCACAGTGAAAAGACACCATCCGCCACGCCGAAAGCCAAGACGGAAGGCGAGGGCGGCCACAAACCCAAGGCGCCGCGCACTCGCGCAAAAAAGCCATAGTCCGGCTCGGGCAAGCGCAGGATTCGGGTGCAATATTGGGTAATGCGCGCTAAGATATTCCCCAAGAGTGAGGTGGCGACATTGATTGATCGGATTCCACTATGAAAAATACTTTGGTGCGTAAATTTCAACTGCCAACGGCCAAAGAACCGTCTGCTGAATCGGCAACGGATAAGCCTGCTGCCACGCCGCCGCAAGCGCCTGTAGACCATGCCACGAAGACGGACTTCGACATTCCCGAGATCAACACCAACTTCATGGACAACCTGTTCACCGACCCCGCATTTGTAGACCGTTTTGATGTGTCTTTTGGTCAAACCGTGCCGATGGGGCTGGAGGTGGAAACAAAAAATTCAGCGACCCGACCTGACCCTGCCCATGAATGGCCGGACATGCTGGATATTTCCTTCACCAAACCCAAGCCCGAGTAAGCGCCTGACTGTGACCCCAAGCGGGTCAAAGCCAACCCTTGCCCACCCGGCATAAGCTCGGCATAGGCTCGGCATAAGCTCGGCAGAAACTGGGCAGAAACTGGGCATAGGCAAACTCGGAAAGTTGGATCTGAGGGTCTGGACCCCTGTGGACTCGGCCACGTAAACCCCTACGTAAACACACTTAGTCAGGCCACGTGCCCGACCCGCGCATGGCGACGCTTGCTGGAACGACACTGCTTTAACGGCAAGTGAAGCGAAAGGAAGCGGCGATGAAGGACACAGCGGTTAACTCTATCGGCGGGCCGCCGCCCATGCGGGTGTGGCTGGTGCGGGGCGCGGCGGTATTTTCCGTAGTTGCGCTACTTGCACTATCGGCACCGCTGCTTTGGGCGGCTGTCTCTGCAGGCGCGGGAATCATGGCACTCGCGGTCATGGCGGCGGTCGGATTTACCTGCCTGCAATTGGTTCCGCTGGGTTTGCAGAAACTGGAAAACAGGGTGCTGGCCTTGCGCAAAGCCGAGGCGCGTCAAAACCCCATCGAGCAATTGCAGAACGAATGCTTCAAACGTGAAGAGCGCTTGCAATCGTTCAGGCGCGCACTCGTGACCATCGGCGGGCAAATAGAGACCATGGGGCAAATGGTCGAAGAGCGACGTCACCATGATCCGGCGCATATTCTGGACCGCCAGGAGCGCGCGCTAAAGAGCATGTCCCGTTTCTATGACGCCAACATCCGTCGCCTGGAAGAGGCGCAGATTGCGCTGGAAGCATTCAAACACCAGATCAAGCAAAAGATGTTTGAGTGGGAATTTGCGCAAGCGGGCAAAGTGGTTATGGCGGCGCTCAACCCCCGCGAGTTGGAAGACCTGATGCAGGACCTATTGACCGACGAAGCCCTGCGCGAAGTGCAGAGCCGCTTCAATAGTGTGTTCGCTGAACTGGATGTCGAGATGCGTTCCATGGGTTCGCCAACCCATGACTTTCTGCAGCGCAGCGACCTGGAAAAGATGGATGCCCTGACGCTTCCTGAGTCGGCAGAAAGAAAGGCCACCCGATGAACTTCTGGAAATTACTCCGCTGGATTTCAACCGCCTTGTTCGTCGTGCTGATCCTCCTGGCTCTGCTGTCCACGCTCTCGCGTTTCGAATTCACAACGGGCGCCGCGCAAGACGCCCCCAGACCCGCCCCCCTCATCGTTCACTAACTCCCACCAAAGGCACACCATGAAAAACCCCATGAACCGACCCACCGCGCGCCAATTCTTCGCCGTTGCTACAACCGTCCTTTGCGCCCTTGGCGCCAGCCCACTGGCCCATGCGCAGGAAGCGCAAACCGACTGCGCGATTCGCATTGGTGGGGGGCCCAAAGGCAAAGTCTATGAATTGATGATCAAGGATATGCAGGCAGTCTGCGGTGCAGAAGTTTCAATCTGTGCGGTCCCCAGTATTGGCGGTCTGCCTAACCTGATGATGCTGTCCTCGAACCAGACGGAGTTGGGTATTGCGCAACTCGACACGCTGCAAGTGATGGCTGGAGGAGGCGATGAGAATATTGCCGCGCTGCAAGCCGTCATGCCTTTGCATACCAACCTGTTGCATATTCTGGCCTTGCGCAATGGCTCCAGAGTCGGCGTCACCGGCATGCCCTTTTCCGGCCAGACCCAAGTCATACGCAAGTTTTCGGACCTGCGGGGACTGAAAATTGCGGTCGTCGGTTCAACCCAATTGCTGGGTCAAACCTTGAACAAGCAAACCGGATTTGGCATGGAACTGTTGTTGGCCGAGACCGACGACATCGCTATCCAGATGTTGCAAAGCAACCAGGTGCAAGCCATGTTCACCGATGGCGGTTGGCCCCTGCCATCGATTGCCAGCCGGCTCCCGACCAGCGGCCTTGCACTCGTGGAGTTTGATATTCCTGCGCCACCGCGCTTCAGCATCGTGCAGCGCACCTACCAGAACCTGGATTCGTTCAACAACAAATACCTGGGCTCAACCAACATGCTGGTCACGCGACCATTCAAAGCGGGTGGCGATATGGGAAAGAAGGTGGCGACTTTGCAAAGCTGCCTGATTCGCCATTTGGAAGAGTTGAAAGAGGGCCGCTACCAGGCCGCGTGGAAGGACATCAAAGACCCACTGAATACCTTGGGCGTTGCGCGTTTTACGCCCGCGATCATCGAAAAGACCAAAGTCAGTGCCCGTTGAGTGGTCAGCGTTTGAACGGATAAATCAAGGGTTTACCAGTATGTGACAACCCATATGGGCCAGATGAAAACCCGTGGTTGAATAGGGTTGAATAGTCTGCAGCGGGTTCAAACATAAAACTACGTGCCGTAAATCGGGCGCTACGGCCAGGGAGAAGATACCGTGACAACCATGACATCGCGATTTTCGCCCCACTTAAATGGGCGCCTGACGGTTTTGCTACTCGCGGCATTGCCACTGATTTTTGCCATCGTTTCAGTCGCCTTCATCGTTCAATTTCAATTTGACAATTTGTCTTCGGTTCAATTGACTTCGGTCGAACCCATCCTGCTGCAGGCCAGAAAAGATGAGATCCGTGACTTTGTGGAAACCGGCCGCAAGGCCGTTGCTGATTTGATTAAACGCAACGGCAACACAGCGCAGACACAGCATGAGGCGCGGGAAATGCTGCGCAGCATGGACTTTGGAGCCGACAACTATTTCTTTGTCTATGACACCCTGGGAAACGGCGTGATGCACCCACGCTTGCCAGCCATGGAGACCCGGAATTACTGGGAGTTGAAGGACCCCAACGGAGTCATGATTATTCAGCGCCTGATTCAGGAAGGCAGGTCGGGTGGTGGCTTTGTGGAGTTCGTTTGGCATCGTCCTTCCACTGGCAAATACGAGAAAAAAATCGGCTATGCCGTCATCATTCCGGAATGGAACTGGATGGTGGGCAGCGGTCTGTACCTCGATGCGCAGCAGGAAACCGAAAGCCGCCTGCGGGAGTCCATCATCAATGCCAACCGCGCCACGCGTCAGCAGATTTTGCTGGTCTCGCTGGCGGCTATTCTGATGGTGTTTGTGGGTGTGTTCAGCCTCAACCAATATGAGCAGCGCAAGGCAGATGCCAAGATTCGAGACCTGGCGCAAGCAGTCATGCGCTCACAGGAACTGGAGCGAAACCGTGTCGCCATGGAGTTGCACGACGGTGTCAGTCAGTCGCTCGCATCGGTGAAGTTCACCATGGACACGGCTGATATTTATCTGGACCGTGGCAAGACCGAACCGGCCTCGCAGTATTTGAAGTCCTCCATCGCGCAGTTGATTGCCACGATGATCGATGTGCGCAGAATTTCGCACGACCTCTATCCGATCATTCTGGACGATGCCGGACTGGATGTGGCGATTGCGCAATTGGGGCGCGAATTCAGCACGCGGACGCAGGTTCCGGTGGTGGCAGAAGTGGCGCCTGTGACCGGACTCAAACGGGAAGTCGCCTGGGCGTTGTACCGTTTTGTGCAACAGGCGTTGGCCAACATAGCCAGCCATGCCCGCGCAAGCACGGTGAAGGTCACACTTAATTATTCAAATGGCATTCACCTGCATGTTGGCGACGACGGCGTTGGAATGAATCTGGAGAATTTGCAGCGTAGAAGCGGGCTCGGTCTGACCAGCATGCGCGAGCGAATTGAAATGTTGGGGGGCGAGTTTGAGATCCAATCTCGCCCCGGGATGACTATTCTGAAGGCCTACCTGCCAACGGAATCTTTAAGGACGGATTAACTTCATGACCACACCGGTATCAGAAATTGCAGAGCAGGCAGAACATACGGCAAGCATTCGGCTCTTGCTGGTGGATATCCATGCCATATCCAGAACCAGCTCGCGCCTGTTGTTGGACTCTTTTCCATGCCTGCAAGTGTTGGGTGAAACCAGCGATTATCTGGAGGCGCTGAACATGGTCTCGGTCATGCAGCCCGACGTTGTCTTAATCAGCATGCGGGTGCAAGGCGCCACCGGACCGGAGGCGACAAAGCAAATTCTGAAGATCAAGCCGGATACCAAGGTGATATTCCTGACGCTTTTTGATGATCCGGAATACGTGCGCGCGGCCCTGGATGCCGGCGCCCATGCCTATGTGCTCAAGCAGGAACCTGCAGCGGAGGTATTGCAGGCGATTGATCGTGTGATGCGCGGCGAGACCTATTTATCGCCGGGCTTGAATCGACATAACTAAAGGAACCCAGGCGATGCCCGCTCCCATCAAATTGCTGATCGTTGATGACCATCCTTCAATACGACAGGGTCTAATTTCCATGCTCAGTGCGTTTGACGAGCAGTTTCAAGTGGGAGCGGAAGCTTGCAATGGCGAGGAAGCCTTGCTGAAATATGAGACCAGCAAACCGGATGTGGTGGTGACGGACTGGCTCTTTGCGCCAAGTGACCCAACCGATGGAATT
>CAIQEX010000357.1 GCA_903870955.1 uncultured beta proteobacterium | reverse complement strand
TGTCCAGTGTTTCTTCGAGCAGGCTGCGCTGCTCGGGCGCCAGCGTGCTGGCAAAGCGTTCGCTGGTGGCGGCGAACTTCAGGCGCTTGAGTACCGCCACTTCGTGCGTGAGCTTGTCGATCACCGCCTGTTTGAATGCAGCATCATGCTCGCGCTGAGCAATCAGCGCGTCCTTCGCTCTCAGTTGCGCATCGTGTTCAGCCTGCAAAGCCTGCAGCAACTGCTGCACTTGAGGGTCCAACGAAACGAACTGCTGCGCGCTGATCATGGAAGGTGATCATGCCGGCGTTTTGCTCGGCGCGCATCGGCATTTACAGCAATTGCAAAGCGCCGATAAACACGCTTCAAATGACGCTTCAAATCACGCGAATGACTCCGGCTTCACCCAGCAGTTGCCAGGGCAATCCCAGCACCAGTGCGTCCAGTTGTGTTCTGCTCAGTTGCAGGTTCACGCTGCCCTGCGAGGTCCAGACGAACTTGCCGGCGTTAAGCCGCCGCGCAACCAGCCACACGCCGATGCCGTCATGCACCAGCGCCTTCATGCGGTTGGCACGCCGGTTGGCAAACACGTAAGCATGGTGTGGATGGGCGGCGCCAAAGACAGAGACCACGCGCGCCAGTGCAGCCTCGCTCCCCATACGCATGTCTAGTGGTTGCGCCGCCATCCATACTTCATCTACTCGGATCAACCTAACACCTCGCGCACCCATGCGGCACTGTCACTGATCATCGGTAGGCTGACCACAACACGGGTTTCACCGCGCTGAATTTGCAATTCAATGACAGGTGAAGTCACCGGTGCCGGTGGAGTGGCTAGGGACCTGTCGACTTGGAGGGGCAACTGAACGAACGACAGCGCTTGAGCGTTGAGGTCATCACGAGCGACTGTGCTGGGCGCACTTGCGGGCGAGGACGCGCGCACCCAACAGCGCAGCATGTTCGCGTTGATTCCGTTAGCGAGCGCTACGGACGCCATCGATGCATGGGGCTCAAGCGCCATCGCGACAACGCGCGCCTTGAATTCATCGGAATGCTTGCGCCAACTACGTTTGTGCGGGTTACCAGTGGTTGGTGAGGTCGGCGTTGTGTACATGTGTCCATCTAAAGTTTGTGGACACAAGCATCCTTGTTCAGCTAAGACAGTTCAAGGTGAGATCGCCGGACGGATACAAAAGTCTGCCTTGACGCGCTGATACACCCTGTGCAATTGGCCGCGTTTGGCGGCCTGCACTGGTGCGTTTTAAACCGTGGCACCCATCACCTTGGGACCGCCTCAAGCGCATTGCCCAAGGTCTTCCGCACCACGCTCAATACCCACTCCGTTGACCCGCGGACTGCGTTCGATGCGTCCGCTAACTGGTAACTGCCAACTGCCAGGCGCTACCAGCGCAGGCTGGTGTCCATCGCGGGCTCAGGCATCACCGCGGTGAGTGAAATCACTTTAGACGCGCAAATATCTTGGAAAGTCAAGGATTTACATAAATTTATATATTTCAATAAATTTATTAAATGTCATCACTTTCTGATACATTTTTTAACATTCGAACACTTAGTTGATTGAAATCATATTTATTTATCAAAATTTGTGATTGCACGGGGCGGCCATGTACCTACCCAAACTTGGTTTTTGCTTGGTCGTAAGTGGTTTCTTGACTTGAATTGGGAGTGCAAACAAATGGCGAAGAAGTTGAATGTTCGGCAGATTAGCCGCAGGGCCCCCCTGGCCATCCTCGTGGCTTCTATGGGGATGCTGGTTGCGGGTTGTGCGTCTGGACCCGGTGAGTTCTATACGGCGCGAAAACAGGGGGTGACTCCCGTGATTGGTCAAGCATCCAGCCCGACGGTTGCATTAAATCGGCCTACGGCCACACCCAATATGGAGAGTGTCGCCAACCTGACGGCCCCCCCAGAGCTGCTGGCTTCCAAAGTCACTCCAAAACCGGCCAATAAAGTTTTGAAAATGGAAACTGCTGCAGACATGAAAGCAGCACTGGATAGCGGCCTTACCCGATCGCAAATATTGATGCGAAACGGAATGGAGTTGCTCTCCAAGGGCGAACTGGACAAGGCGCAGACGGTATTTAACACGGCTCTCAAATTCGATCTGAAGAATCCTGAGTTGCACTTCCTGAATGGACTTACCTACCACCTGGGATACCTTCGTGGGGACGCGGAAAGTATGCCCCTGGCCGAGGCGGGTTATCACGCTGCGCTGCAGATTGACCCGTCCATGGACGTTGCCAATCTGCAGTTGGGTCGTTTGCTGCTTGAGGCCAAAGAATACACGCGGGCAAAGCAGGCATTTGCTGCGGCTGCGGCAGTCAATATGAGGTCAACCAACGCCTTGTATGGCCTTGCGCATGCTGCCGCATTTGATGGCGATCTAAAGACTTCTTACTGGGCAGCGACCAAGCTGGATGAATTGAAATGGGACAACCCGCTGTTGTTTCGGGTCAAAGCAATACATGCCGCACTGGCGCATCTGCCCGATCGTGCGCGGGAATACGCAACCGCCTACGGCAATGCCACGGACGATTCGGCCGATGCGAAGTATGTGATGGACCGGGTAAATCGCCTGTCATTCATGAAGACCTCGCTCAGC
>CAIQEX010000356.1 GCA_903870955.1 uncultured beta proteobacterium | reverse complement strand
GAGAGGTCCGGGTTTTCGCGCAGAAATTCGCGTGCATTGTCGCGACCCTGGCCAATTTTTTCACCCTGGTAGGCGTACCATGCGCCCGACTTTTCAATGATGTGGGCGTTGACGCCCATGTCGATGATTTCGCCGTGGCGGCTGATGCCTTCGCCAAACAGAATGTCGAACTCCGCAGTCTTGAACGGCGAGGCCACCTTGTTCTTCACCACCTTGACCTTGGTCTCATGACCGATGGCCTCGTCACCCTTTTTGATGGTGCCAGTGCGGCGGATGTCCAGACGCACGGAGGCGTAGAACTTGAGCGCGTTGCCGCCGGTGGTGGTTTCGGGGCTGCCGAACATGACACCGATCTTCATGCGGATCTGGTTGATGAAGATGACCATGCAGTTGGTCTTCTTGATGTGCGCAGTGAGCTTGCGCAGGGCTTGGCTCATCAGGCGGGCTTGCAAACCGGGCAGGCTGTCGCCCATTTCGCCTTCGAGTTCGGCCTTGGGAGTCAGCGCTGCCACCGAGTCAACCACGATCAGATCAACGGCACCAGAGCGCACCAGGCTGTCCACAATTTCCAGCGCCTGCTCACCGGTATCCGGCTGGCTGATCAACAGATCTTGCAAGTTCACGCCCAGTTTTTGCGCGTACTGAATGTCCAAGGCGTGTTCGGCGTCCACAAACGCGCACTGACCGCCTTGTTTTTGCATTTCGGCAATGACTTGCAGCGTCAGCGTGGTTTTACCGGATGACTCCGGGCCGTAGATTTCAACCACCCGGCCGCGCGGCAGACCGCCCACACCCAGCGCGATGTCCAGACCGAGCGAACCCGTAGAGACCACCTGGATGTCTTCAATCACTTCGCCTTCGCCCAGACGCATGATGGTGCCCTTGCCAAATTGCTTTTCAATCTGGGCCAATGCCACGGCCAATGCCTTGGCTTTTTCGCTGTTGGGGGCCATGCCTTTAACGGGTGCGTCCATGAAAAACTCCTAAAAAATCAACGGGTTTGAATTCTGTTTTTAGCATCTGCTGTTAATTACAGGCTGGATGCTTGAACAGTAGTTTAACGACATATTGAATTCGGCAAACACATTTTTTAGTCAGTTTGCATTACTATATTGCGCATGCCCACATTTCCCCTCAGCCCGGACGAATCCTGGCGCAGTGCCCATTTAGGTCACTGGTTGCGCCTGGCGCTGGAACGCTTCGATGCGCGTGTCCTGGAATGCATGGCCCAACACCCTGGCGTGCCGCTTGGCCTGTCCAACCTGGCGGCACGCGGCCAGGTTAGCGCGGCGCACATCCACATCACGCGGCACTTGCCCGTGACCGGTGCGCGCCTGACTGATCTGGCACAAGCCGCCGGCATGAGCAAGCAGGCCATGGGCACCTTGGTCAACCAATGCGAAGCCTGGGGCATGGTGCGGCGCGAGGGCCTTGGGGGAGATGGCCGAGCCAAGCGCGTGGCGTTTACGGAAATCGGGCTGGCCTGGTTGGGCGCCTACCAGGACGCAGTCGCGCAGGCCGAGACGGAAATGCGGGGCGCGGTGGGCGATGCCGTTGCGACGGTCCTCGCACTCGGCCTGGAGGCATACAGCGGCGGATAAAAGCGGTCAACGCAGGCCTAGAATGTCGGGATAACAAGGAGACAACGATGCGAATATTGATAGCGGAAGATGACCAAGTATTGGCAGACGGCTTGCTACGGGCCCTGCGGGGCGCCGGTGCGGCGGTGGACCACGTAGCCAGCGGCTCCGAGGCCGATGCGGCGCTGATGACCAACACCGAATTTGACCTGCTGATTCTGGACCTGGGCTTGCCCAAAATGCACGGTCTGGAAGTGCTGAAGAAGCTGCGCGCCCGTGGCTCCTCGCTGCCGGTGCTGATACTCACGGCCGCTGACAGCGTGGAAGAACGCGTCAAGGGCCTGGACTACGGCGCGGATGACTACATGGCAAAGCCCTTCAGCCTGCAAGAACTTGAGGCGCGCGTGCGCGCCCTGGGACGACGCGGCATGGGTGCATCGAGCAGCAGCATCAAGCACGGCCCGTTGACTTATGACCAGGCCGGACGTGTCGCCACGATTGACGGCAAGATGGTCGAACTGTCGGCGCGTGAACTCGGGCTACTGGAAGTGTTGCTGCAGCGCGCCGGTCGCCTGGTGAGCAAAGACCAGTTGGTAGAACGCCTGTGCGAATGGGGCGAAGAGGTGAGCAACAACGCCATCGAGGTGTATATCCATCGGCTGCGCAAAAAGATTGAAAAAGGCCCGATCCGCATTGCGACGGTGCGTGGCCTGGGCTATTGCCTGGAAAAAATTCCAGGCTAGCCTGACGCATGAAAATCTTCCAGCGTGAGCAGCGCTCCCTGTTCGGGGAGATTCTCGACTGGATGCTCACGCCGCTGTTGCTGCTGTGGCCGATCAGCCTGGTATTGACTTGGCTGGTGGCGCAGAGCATCGCTGGCAAGCCGTTTGACCGGGCGCTGGAATACAACGTCAGCGCACTGGCACAACTCATCACCATCAAGAGCAACCGCGCACAGTTTGCTTTGCCGCTGCCGGCGCGCGAGCTGCTGCGCGCCGACGATGCCGACACGGTGTACTACCAGGTGCTGGGGCCACAAGGCGAATTCCTGAGTGGCGAAAAGGGCCTGCCCCTCCCGCCTGATGACGAACGGGCCGCCACCGGCGAGGTGCGCATGCGCGATGACGAATACAAGGGCAATGGGCTGAAGGTCGCCTACATGTGGGTCCGGCTGGATATTCCACACTCCAAGCCGGCCTTGGTGCAGGTGGCAGAAACCATGGACAAACGCTCGGTGCTGGCCACAGAAATCGTCAAAGGCGTCATGCTGCCGCAATTTGTCGTGCTGCCTTTGGCGGTGTTACTGGTCTGGCTGGCTCTGGTGCAGGCCATCAAGCCGCTGAATCGCCTGGAAGAGCGCATTCGCGCACGCAACCCGGACGACCTGAGCCCGCTGGAAGTCGAGGCCGTGCCGATGGAAGTGGCACCCCTGGTGGCGTCGGTGAATGATCTGCTGATGCGCCTGAAGGACTCCATTGCCACACAAAAACGGTTTTTGGCAGATGCCGCCCACCAGCTCAAAACGCCTCTGGCCGGGCTACGCATGCAGGCCGATCTGGCGCAGCGCCAGGGTGCCAGTGCCGAGGACCTGAAGCAGTCTTTGCGCCAGATTGGGCGCTCCAGCATCCGCGCCACCCATACCGTAAACCAGTTGCTGGCTCTGGCGCGCGCCGAGAGCAGCAGCACGGTGCTCGGCCACCGGCCGTGCGATGTGGCCAGACTGACCATGGACGTGATCCGCGATTGCGTGCCGCGCGCCATGGACAAACACATTGACGTGGGCTACGAAGGCGCACAACCCGGCTCCGAAGGCGTCATGATTCAGGGCAACCCCACACTGCTCACCGAGATGATTCGCAACCTGGTGGACAACGCCATCAACTACACGCCGTCCCGCCCCGCCCGCCCGGGCGTCATCACGGCGCGCGTGCTGATCGACCCGTTCAGCAAGGTTCTGGTCATTCAGGTGGAGGACTCGGGTCCCGGCATTGCGCCAGCCGAGCGTGAGTTGGTATTTCAGCCCTTTTACCGGGCACTGGGTACCGAGGCCGACGGTTCGGGTCTGGGCTTGCCGATCGTGCTGGAAATCGCGCGCCAGCACCGGGCCGAGGTCACCGTGGACGACGCGCGTCCGGGACAGATAACACCGGGTTGCTGCTTTACCGTGCGCTTTGCTGCCGACGCATCGGTGCCACAGTTCAGCTGATCAGTTGCAGGACTTGAGCGGCTTGTCTGCCAGGGCACTGCGCAACTCACCCAGCTTGGACTTGACTGCCGCCCCCACCGCCGGCAACTTGAGTTGGTAGGCCACGGATTCAGCATGCTCCTGAACGACGCGTGCCGTATGCAAGCCGCGCGCGCTGAAGCGCGTTAATGCCGCCTCGGCATCGGCTTTGGAGCTAAAGCCACCCAACGACAAGCCGGGCTCAAGATCCTGATTGTCCAAGCTCTCCAACTTGATGTTCAGTGCCGCAACCTCACTGCGCTTTTTGGCCAGGGTTTCCGGGTTCGTGTACTTGCCCAGATAGACGATCCAACGCGCGGCGACAGGCTGTTCTTCAAGACTCCATGCGTCATCGGGCAGCGTCGCGCCCAGCGCCTGGCGCAGGTTAGCGCTTTCGGCTGCGTCGAAGGGGCCGGCCTGCAGACACTCCTTGGGCGCCTGGTCAGCCTTGGCCAGCTCTTCAATGTTCTTGAACTCCTTGGGGCTGAGAACACGGATGGCATCCGGCGCAATTTGCTGCGCCATGCGCTGCGGCTCGCTTTGTTGCGCAGGGCCAAAACCATAGCTCAAGAGCAGGCCGCTGCCCCAGGCGAAGTAGAGGCTGTTGGCCAGCAGCAAAATGAATACTAGCAGTCGCAACATGGTTGGGTTATCGGTCGTTCGAAACAACAGCGGGCCGCACACTGACCTCGGCACTGCTTATTTTTTGGAGTCCGCCGGCAGTATGCACCAGCAAGGCACCGCTGGCATCCACACCGCGTGCCGTGCCGGTGGTGCCATCGGTGCACACCACCTCGCGCCCATAGAGCAGGTCGCGGGAATGAAATGCCTCACGCAAGTCACCAAAGCCCGACCCTTCAAAAGCCAGGATCGAGCGCACCAAGGGCAGCAAGATGGACTCCAGTGTCGACGGCGCGTCCGCCCCGGGCATGACCTCGGATAGGGCAGCCGGTGGTGTGCGCAGCCCATCGGCAGAGCGCGGCAACAAATTGATGCCAATGCCAATCACCGCATAGCGCAAATCACCCACACTGGTGGTTTCGATCAGGATGCCCGCCACCTTGCGGTCATCCAGCCAGACGTCGTTGGGCCACTTCAGCTTCAAGGACGGATGCAGGCTTTGCACCACCGCCAGCCCCACGGCCAACGAGAGACCTGACCAGTCTGCCGGATTCAGCGGCAGCCCCAACGAGAACGTCAGCGTGGACAGCCCGGCATCGGTATCGCTCTGCCAGTCGCGCCCGAGTCGCCCGCGGCCTGCGGTCTGGCGCTCGGCCACTAACAGAATGGGCTCAGGCCGACCGGCACGGGCACGGCGCATCAACTCGGTGTTGGTGGAATCCACCTCAGGCAATATCTCGACAGTGAAGCCCGGCAGCAGCGGCGCCACTTGCTCCCAGATGGCCTCGGCGGGCCAG
>CAIQEX010000355.1 GCA_903870955.1 uncultured beta proteobacterium | reverse complement strand
GCCATGTGCGCATTCACCGCCATGCCTACCGGGGTGCCGTCTGGTATGTGATCGAAGACAGACTGGGCGGAAAGCACCACCGGTTTAATTTTCAGGCCTACCGCATCCTGCATTTGCTGGATGGCAGCCGCAGCCTGGATGCCTTGTGGCAGGTCTTGAGTGCCGATCTCGACGACGCCACACCGACACAGGATGAAATCCTGCGCCTGCTGTCCACGCTGCACGCTGCCGATCTGGTGCAAGTGGACGTCACGCCCGATCTGGCCGAACTGCTGGAGCGCCGCGGCAAGCAGGTGCGCCGCATGTGGTTCTCGCGCCTGGGCAATCCCATGGGCCTGCGTTTTCCACTCTGGGACCCGGATGCTTTTTTAACCCGCCTGGCGCGGCTTGTCAGTCCTTTGCGTGGGACCTGGGTGATCGCCCTGTGGCTGGCCTTGGTGCTGCCCGCGCTTTTCGTTGTGCCGGCCCACTGGTCTGAATTGGTCGCCACCTCGCGCGACCAGTTGCTGGCCAGCGACAACCTGCTGATGCTGGCGCTGCTGTTTCCGCTGGTCAAAATCGTGCATGAGATGGGCCATGGCCTGGCCTGCAAGGTGTTTGGTGGCGAGGTGCACGAAACCGGTGTGATGCTGCTGATGCTCTACCCTGTGCCCTACGTGGACGCCTCGCATTCGGCCGCCTTTGTCAGCAAGTGGCAGCGTGCGCTGGTGGGTGCCGCCGGCATGCTGGCCGAGTTTGCTATCGCCGCCATCGCCTTTTACGCCTGGCTGCTGCTGGAGCCCGGCGTGGCACGCGGTGTGGCCTACAACGTCGCCGTGCTGGCCAGCATCACGACGCTGTTTTTCAATGGCAATCCGCTGCTGCGTTTTGATGGCTATTACATCCTGGCCGACCTGATCGAGATTCCCAATCTGGCCGCCCGGGCAACGCGCCATTGGCAGCATCTGACCGAGCGCTATGTGTTTGGTGTGCGCGGCACTGAACCGCTTTCGGCCACGCCCGGCGAGCGCCGCTGGTTTGTTTTTTTTGGACCCGCCTCGTATGTGTATCGGCTGATCGTGGCCTTGGGCATCGCCCTGCTGGTGGCCAGCCGGTTTTATGTGGTGGGCGTCATGATGGCGCTGTGGACGCTGGGTCAAAGCCTGCTGTGGCCGGCATTCAAGGCGTTGCGCACGCTTTGGGTGGGGCCACAGTTTGCCGACCGCATGGTGCGCGTGCGCGGCGTGCTGGCCGCTGCCACTGGCTTGCTGCTACTGGGTCTATTTGTCGTGCCCTTGCCCCACCACACCTTGGCGCAAGGCGTGCTCTGGTTACCCGAAAGCGCCATTTTGCGGGCGCAGAGCGAGGGTTTTGTGCACCAGGTGCTGGCCACCCCCGGCGCTTGGTTGGAACGTGACGTGCCGGTGCTGGACATGGTGGAGCCGGCACTGACGGCCAAGATTCAGGCGCAACAGGCCCGTGCCGATGAAATGAAGGTGCGCCTGGACGCCGCCTGGGGCCAGTCCCAGGCCAAGGCCCAGCAGTTTGAACAACAGTGGGCGCAGGAACTTGCCGCGCTGGCCCGTATGCAGGATGAGGCCCGGCAGCTGACACTGCGCACCCGTGCGGCCGGCGTCTTTTTGCTGGAGACGCCGGCGGACTTGCCAGGGCGATTTTTAAAGCAGGGTGATGTGGTGGGCTATGTGCGCACTGCCGACGCGCCCCTGGTGCGCCTGGTGGTGCCGCAAAGCGAGGTCGACGCCGTGCATCTGGACACCCAACACGCCGAGGTGCGCATGGCGCAGGACAGTGGCACGCGCTGGGATGCCACGCTGCTGCGGCTGGCCCCTGCCGCGGTACATCAACTGCCGAGTGCGGCACTCGGTAACAAGGGCGGGGGCGAGCAGGTGACCGATCCCCGGGATGACAAGGGACTCACCACCCTGGACGCCCTGTTTGAATTTGAGCTCAGCCTGCCGATGGAAGTGCCGCACGAATTGCTTGGCAGTCGCGTGCTGGTGCGCTTTGAGCACAGCCCGGAGCCCGTGGGGTGGCGTGCGGGGCGTGCCCTGCGGCGCATGTTCTTGTCCAAGTTCAGTGCCTGAGCATGGTCAATCCGCTGATCTCCCCCGCGACGCGTCTGGCCCGAACCGCCTTTGTCGAACGCGAAGACAAACCCGTGGGCCTGGTGGACCAATGGGCGCTGGGGGTCATGGCAACCGGCCGGCAATGGCTGGCGCAACCACCGGCGCGTGAAATTCGGACGCTCACTGCGGCCATGCAGGCACGATCGGCTGAATTGTCGGCGCTGGATGACGCGGCTTTGGTGGCACAACTGCGTGCCGTGGCACCCCAGGCGATCCTGCCGGGCGCCGTGGCACCTCTGCACCAGGCGCTGTTGCTGGTGGCCGAGGCTGCGCACCGCGCCCTGGGCATGCGGCCCTATGCGACGCAATTGGTGGGTGCCGCCACCTTGGTGCGCGGAAAGCTGGCCGAAATGCAGACCGGCGAGGGCAAAACCCTGACCGCAGGTCTGGCCGCTTGCCTGGTTGCGTGTGCCGGTGTACCGGTGCACGTGGTCACGGTCAACGACTATCTGGCCGAACGCGATGCCAGCACGATGCAGCCGCTGCTGGCCTTTGCGGGCTTGCGTGTCGGGGTCGTGGTGCACGGCCGGGAACAGGCCGACAAGCGCAACGCCTATGCCTGCGAAGTCGCCTATTGCACGGGCAAGGAGATGGTGTTTGATTACCTGCGCGATCGCGTGGCCGCCGGTGGCCGGGCCACTGTGGCGCAACTCAGTGCGCGCCAGTTGTGGGGCACCATGAGCGCACCACCGGTGCTGCGGGGCCTGCACTTTGCCATCGTCGACGAGGCCGACAGCATTCTGATTGACGAGGCCCGAACCCCGCTGATTCTGGCGGTCAAGGATGGCAACTACGAACACGCCGCGGACATGCCGCAGGCCCTGCAATGGGCCGCAGCACTGACACCGGGCGAAGACTACGAACTCGATGCCGGACGGCGACAGGTCACTCTCAGCCGCCAGGGCTGTGAACGGCTGGCACTGCAGGCACAACAAAGCGGGCAGGGTGGCTTGTGGGGTGCTGCCCATGCGCGTGAGCACCTGATTACCCAGGCACTGCGGGCCTTGGTCCTGTTTGAGCGGGATCGCCACTACCTGGTGGATGCCGAAGGCGCGGTGCAAATCATTGACGAGTACACCGGCCGTGTCTTGCCCGGCAGAACCTGGGAACAGGGCCTGCACCAGATGATCGAATGCAAGGAAGGTGTGGCGCTTTCCGAGCGCACCCGAACCCAGGCGCGCATCACCTACCAGCGATTTTTTGCCCGCTATTTGCGCCTGTCGGGCATGACCGGCACGGCCCGCGAGATGGCGCGTGAGTTGGCCGTGGTCTACCGCCTGGACATCGTGACGATTCCCACCCACAAACCGAGTGCGCGGCGTTACCAGCCCGATACCGTGTGTGCCAACGCTGAGGAAAAATGGCAAACCGTGGTGCAGCAGGTGGCGCTGCGCCATGCGCGCGGGCAACCGGTGCTGGTCGGTACGCGCTCGGTGCAGGCGTCAGAAATTTTGAGTCAGCGGCTGACCCGGCACGGCTTGGCGCATCAGGTGCTGAATGCCCGGCAGGACGCCGAAGAAGCCGCCGTGGTGGCCGGCGCAGGCATGCGTGCGGCCGTCACCGTGGCCACCAATATGGCCGGGCGGGGCACCGATATTGCGTTGGGTGAAGGTGTCGCGGCGCTGGGCGGGTTGTGCGTGGTGCTGACCGAGTACCACGAGTCGCCCCGGATTGACCGGCAACTGCTGGGCCGCTGCGCGCGCCAGGGCCAGCCGGGTGAATGCATGGCCGTGCTGGCGTTGGACGATGACTTGTTTGTCCAGCATGGCGGGCCCACCTTGCGCTGGTTGCGGCGCATGGCGCGCCCCTCGACTTTTTGGGTGACCCGCAGCCGGCGCGCAGCCCAGGCCCGTGCCGAAAAAATGCATGCCCGGACCCGCCGCGATGCCACCCAACGCGACCGTCAACTCGAGCAGTCGATGGGCTTCTCCGGTGATCCTTTGTGAAATTAGCTGAACAGGAAACAGGTATGAATTTGCACCCTCAAGCTTCACGAACCCTTTTGTTGAAATTGGCTGGGCTGGCTGGATTGGGCTGGGCCGCCGGTTGCGCGGGCGCAATTGCCGGCCAAAGCTACAGCTGCCTGATCGAGCCCTTGCAAAGGGTGGAACTGCGCAGCACCGTGGAAGGGCGCATCGACGCCATTGCAGTGGACCGCGGCGGCGAAGTGCGCAAGGGGCAGGTGCTGGTCGAGTTGGAAAGTGGCGCAGACCGGGCGGCACTGGAGGCCGCGCGTTACCGTGCGGTGATGGAAGGGCAGGTCAAGACGGCCCAAAGCCGGCGTGATGCGGCCCAGACCAAATTGCAGCGCCGCGATGAATTGGTACAAGAGCAGTTCATTGCCGCGCAGGACCGTGATGACAGTGCCGGCGAGATGAAGCTGGCCGAGGCCGGCATCGTGGAAGCACAGGACAACCGACGCCTAGCCGAACTGGAGCAACGCCGGTTGCAGGAATTGATTGAGCAGCGCCGCATTCGCAGCCCCATCACCGGTGTGGTGACCGAGCGCTTGCAGCAGGTGGGCGAGATTGCCCAGGTCGGCGAAAGTGCCAAGCCCATATTGCGTCTGGCCCAAATTAACCCGCTGCGGGTTGACGTGGTCTTGCCGGTCGGCTTGTTTGGCAGCATTCGCTCGGGCATGCAGGCCACGGTGCTGCCCGAGCATCCGCAAAATTCAAGCTATGCGGCCAAGGTGTCGGTGATCGACCGGGTCGTCGATTCAGCCAGCGGCACTTTTCGGGTCCGCCTGGATTTGCCTAACCCCAAGGGCGACATACCGGCTGGCGTGAAATGCAACGTGCAATTTTGAGGCACCTTGTGCCCTAAGGTTGGCGAGTCCAGGGACATCGCCCACAGCGGTCTATTCTGACGGCGGCAGTGCCGACAAAAACTGCGCTGCGATCAACGCATGCCCTTCGGCGGTGGGTGCACAGCGTCCCAGTAGAGATAACTGGAGGTCTGGCCATTGAAGGAACTCAGGATGCATTCGTAGCGGGGGTCAGCCCCAGGGCGGGCAGATTGGGCAACAAAAAAATGGCGCGCGCCCCGTGCGTAGAGCAGCGCCACGGCGTTGGAAAGATGGCCCACCGCGTGGTCATCCAGCGGCAGGCCGAGTTGTTGCGCCAGAAACTCGACAGCTACCGGGCCATTGGAAAATCGGCCAAAGAAATAGGGCAATGGAGGTGAACCAACGGCGCAGCCAATGCTTCGCGCTGGCGGTTGAACTATGGGATGGTGTGCGGACGCGTTTGAAAACCAGTTCCATACGACCTATCCAGAATCCGTCGCCGATCCGCGTACTTTCCCTAGCTTTCTAGACGCAGCTCACGAACTTAAGCTGTCCCCAATGCGCCCTTGGGTTAAGGGCTCTCAAACCCGGGAGGTGCCGCATGGGCATGTGGATTGAAATGGGGATATTTGTGCTGGTGCTGGTATTTGGCCTGTGGCAAATCCAGGATGTGAAAAAGGAACGCCGCAAAAGGGAAGCCCTCAAGCAGGCTGAAGCGGCGAAGAATCAAACTGCCCACACACCTGGCGTGACAGACCAGGCGGCCGATTAAAACCCATAGGACTTATAAGAAACAGCCGGCTTCAATCCGACGTCAAACCGACATCAACCCGGCTTCAACCGAACATCAACCCGGTTGCAGCGCCACGCCATACTCCTGCGCTGCATCCAGCACGGTGGCTAGCTGGTCGTAGGCGTAG
>CAIQEX010000354.1 GCA_903870955.1 uncultured beta proteobacterium | reverse complement strand
GTCCGATACGGTTACTTGGTAATCTCCGGCGAAGCACGGCTGGTGCGATGGGACCGTCACGGCGGCGAGATCATCTTGCAGCGTTCGCGTGGAGGGTTCGTTGCTGAAGCCAGCCTGGACTCACGCAAATACCACTGCGACGGAATAGCATCCGAGGCAACGATCATCTTGGAGTTCCCGGCCAGTGCATTTCGCGCGGCTTTGGAGTACGACTCCGTTTTCCGCAAAGCCTGGCAGTCCCAACTCGCCAAAGAGGTTCGCAAGCTACGCGCCCAGTGCGAAAGACTAAGCCTCAACAATGCGGCCGACCGGATCACACATTACATTGAAGCCGAGGGCACTGATGGTGCTTTGACGCTGACCAATTCACGCAAATCATGGGCAGCAGAGCTTGGACTCTCCCACGAGGCGCTCTATCGAACCTTACGGCGCATGCAAGACGAGGGTCTCCTTTATGTGGATGGAAGCCGAATTGCTACTAGGCCGTAACACCTGGCCCTATAGCTTGGGGCAACAAGCTGCATAGCCTTCAAAATTCCACTATGTGACTGCAATGAAGTTGAGCAGACATTGAGCTTATTCTCGGGAATTTCAGCTTTGGGCACATTGCATACTTTGGCGCCCACTGCCCAAAGAACATGGCTATTTGAATTGGGTGTATAAACACCTATACACCCAAACACTGGAGAAATCATGGAGTCAGTCCGCTGGAACATCGCTGTGTCGCCGGACACGGATCAGTCCGTACGCATGTTCATTGCTGCGCAGGGCGGTGGTCGCAAAGGCGACCTGTCGCGCTTCATCGAGGAGGCGGTGCGTTCCTACTTGCTGGAGAAGGCTGTCGAACAGGCCAAGACGGCGGCCGGTAGTATGGGCGAGTCTGACTTGAACGACCTGATCGACGAGGCGGTGCAATGGGCGCGTGAGCATTAATGCGGGTCATTCTGGACACCAATGTCCTGCTCGGCGCCCTGATTTCACCGCACGGAGCGCCTGACACCATCTACCGTGCCTGGCGCGCGGCCCGCTTCGAACTGGTGACCTCGACTGCCCAGCTCGACGAACTTCGGCGTGTGAGCCGCTACCCCAAGCTCAAGACCATCTTGCCAGCCCATCGCGTGGGCACCATGGTGAACAACATGCAACGTGCCATTGTCCTGGGCACTTTGCAGCCTCCCCCGGATGGAATGGACCTGAACGATCCGAATGACCTTTTCCTGCTTTCGATGGCATTGGCCAGCGAGGCAGATTACTTGGTTACCGGAGATCGTCGCGCCGGTCTTCTGCAACTGGGGAGCGCTGGTCGCACGCGCATTGTCTCGCCTGTTACCTTCTGCAACGAAGCACTTTGAGGGCGTGCAGAGGAATCCTCCTGATGTTCACGTCCCCACAGGTGCGGGTTTCTTTGGTTTATTTGGTCGCTTGCGAGCCGTTTTGAATTCGGCGACAACGGTGTCCACATCAACGCCTTTCGCGGCAAGCAAACGATCCAATGTCTTGCTCGCTTTCTTAAGCGAGGCAACGTCTGCCTCCGCGTGACCATGGGTCGGAATGAAGTAACCAACGGTTTGCCCATGGCGCGTCACCGCCACTGGCGTACTGGACGCAATGAACTCGGCCAAGCCGGCACGAAATTCCCGAATACCGACCTTGGTGACTTCCATTTCATGTTCCTTTGGCGTCAAACGTGGCATTTGTGAATCAAAGTGTACACAAATGGCAAAAAGAGCATAGTGACACTCCCTTCACTTTCAAGGAGATTTGTCATGGAAAACACTTCCACGCAGACCAGTCGGCCGCATGAACCCTGGAACAAAGGCAAGTTGGTAGGGCAAAAAGCGCCATTCAAGCTGAAGGAAGTCTGGGCTATCCGAGTTTGGCTTCAACTGGAGCACCGAGCGCGGGAGTTAGCGCTGTTTGATTTGGGTCTGGACAGCAAGTTGCGGTCCTGTGATCTGGTCAAACTCAGGGTGCGTGACATTTGCCATGGGGACCGTGTGGCCGCTCGCGCTACCGTGATGCAGCAGAAGAGCTCTCGGCCAGTCCAATTCGAAATCACAGAGCAAACCCGCACTGCAGTCGCCGACTGGATGAAGGCACGCAATCTGCATTCGGAGGACTATCTGTTTCCAAGCAGGGTGCACAACTGCCCTCATCTGGGTACCCGACAGTACGCACGCATCGTGGACGGTTGGGTAAAGCACGTCGGGCTGGATCCTTGTGCCTACGGTACCCACCCCATGCGGCGGACCAAGGCCACACTCATTTACAAGCGCACGAAAAACTTGCGCGCAGTGCAACTTTTGCTTGGCCATGCCAAGCTGGAATCGACAGTGAGGTACCTTGGAATTGGGGTGGATGACGCATTGGAAATGGCTGAAGACACTGATATTTAGAGGCACCGGTCACACTGATGACGTCGCCAAATGTGACCTGCGGAAGAAGGGTGATTCCGCATGTCATTTGTGACACCTTTGATCGAAATTAGGTGGCCAAAAGCAGCCATTGCGAACGTCAGCTCTGCCAAGTGGTTGCAGAGAACCCAAAAAATGCGGATGGCTCCTAACAGCCCATC
>CAIQEX010000353.1 GCA_903870955.1 uncultured beta proteobacterium | reverse complement strand
TGGAACACGCGGCCTTGGTAGCGTGCGAACCAGCTGAAGACCGGCACGTTGCCCAATTTCACTTCCTGATTGCTGCTGCCAGTCGGGACGGTGATGGTGGAAGTACCAATAATCATGTCCAGTGGTTCGTCCCACACCACCAACTCGTAGGTTCCCGGCGGCACATTCGGAATGCTGAAGGTGCTGTCCTTATTGCAGGCACCTGCATACAAGGCACGGCCACCGTCAAGTTCGTTCAGACCCACGCGGCAATCATTCACCGGCGCACCATTTTCAAACTTGTAGTTGGGCGTGCGTGAGTTATGGATATTGATGACCTTGCCCGTCACCGTGTTGCTGCCGTTCAATACATAGTCAGTGCCATTTTTCGCCAGCTTGCCGGTATGCACGAAGCCGATGAATACATGGTGTCCCGGTGGCCCAAATTCCTGGAAGAAGGTGGGTTCGTTATTTTTCACCCAGGCATCAGAACCCTTACCACCTTCAATAGTGGAGGTCTGATTCCAGTCGGTGCCAACCGGCGGCACGATGACCACGGTGTATTTGGCGGGGAATAGATTGCTGATGGTGGCAGTGCCATCCGGTCCGGTCAGGATGATGCCGGAACCGCGAACCTTCACGTCGCTGGGATCTTCCGAGTTGTATGTAGTACCCAGGGGATTGGCAAAGGCGTCCTGCGTGACGCGACCACCGGATGAACCGTAGGTACCACCTGCTTCATAAAGTTGCACAGTGAAACCTGCCAGGCCCTTCTCTTGCGGCAAATCGGGGGCACCATTGATGGGGTTGTTATCTTCAAAAGCATACACCGACAGCTGCGCGGTCGGCAATTTGTACTGGTTGAGATAGACATCAGCAAATGCTTTGCCATTCTTGAACTTCACCGGCGCACCACCCATCTGGTGACCCTCGGCTGCGATGTTTACGTAATAGCGCTTGGAGGCATCCAGATCCGGAAGCGAAGCTGCCAGACGTTGCACATCCGGATCTTCGCTACGCGCAGCCAAGTCCAGTGCAGCAGTACCCGCTCGACCCGCCGCCAACAGAGGCATGTAACTTCGATGGAAGCTGAAGGAATAGTTTTCCTTCGTCGCAGGCACGCCAGGCACCGACGGCTTCGTCGCATCCAATTCCACCGCCCAGCGATAACTGAGGATGGGTGTGTTTTTGTCAACGACGCCATTCCTCGGAACGGAGTAGACATTGACCGTTAGTGGATCTGCAGCCGCAGCAAACGCTGCAAACATGCCTAACGCCATGACCAACAGCCTGGAGGCTAATAGCCTGCTAAAGCTGAACCAATTGGCGGTGCTCTGGATTTCCATATTGACGCTCCCGATTACTAAACATTCCATTCAAATAGGTAGGAGCGACAGCAGCAGCTTGGCTCCAAAACTAACTTGAACACGGTGAATTCCCAAATTCGTACTGGTAAGAATATTCCTAGGTCATTCGCCATAAATGGGCAGACACCCGACCTTCGAAGTAGGGTGATTACTACTTCGTAAAACTATTCAAATAGGAAATTTGGCAGTTCCTTAAGGGCAGCTTAAATTGCCCTTTTTGAGGCCTTTTTGGGGCGTCAAATAAAATACGCAAAATAAATATAAGTGATAAATACGCTAACGAAATAGGGCATAAATCGCACGGCATGCGGTTTGATCGCTCTCCAATAGCTTGAAGTGAACAAAATCAAATTTGCCAAAAGCGTGAATATTCCGCATTCCGGGCGTTTTCACCCTATTGGTAGGTACCCCAGGTTCTGGTTACCAAACGTAACATTCATCCCAAGCGTCAATAACTTTCTATGTGATGTGATTGGAGTACCGCCATGAAAACAATCAGCGTTCTGTTAGTGGATAGCCACATCCTGTTCCGCAAAGGCATCGCTGCCATGCTGACGCAGGGCGACGAATTTGTGGTCAAGGGTGAAGTCGAAACCGGTAAAGACTTGCTTACCAGTCCGACGGTTGCAACTCCCGACATCGTGCTGATGGACATTCAGGTGACTGGCATTGCGGGCCTCGAGGTGATCCATCAAATCAAGGCCCGTTTGCCCCAAAGCAAAGTGATGTTGCTCACCGCACTGCGGGCGGAGGACTATGTTCGTGCCGCCCTGAAGGCAGGCATTGACGGCTATGTGCTCAAGGATGCCCGACCGGAGGAGTTGATGATGGCATTGCGCAGTGCGGCTAACGGCAAAAAATACCTAAGCCCCGATGTCTCTGGCAGCCTCGTGGAGAGTTTTCTTCATCCCGAAATGGTTTGCGAAAAACAGCATGGCGACATACTGACCAACCGGGAGCGCGGTGTTCTCCAACTCATCGCCGAAGGCCGTACCAACAAGAGCGCAGCGGAAATTCTTTGTGTGAGCGCCAAGACGGTTGAGAAGTACCGCTCCAATCTGTTGCAAAAACTGGGCTTGCGCAATACCACCGAACTCACCCTGGCCGCTATGGCTCTGGGTCTGGTGGAGCGACCCGCATCGATCGCACGCCTGATGGGTGACCTGTGCGGCGGTCGGGAGGCATTGCCCTTTGCCGGCGCCATCACCAGCGCCATGATGCAAATGCCCCCCGCACACCAGAGACCCACGCTTCTGGTGTGATACTTGGCGACGCGTAGGTCCAAACCCTTGCCTAGGCTGCTGAGCGCAGCCTAATCGAACTCCTTCAAGCCGTGATTTCTTTGGCTGCGATGGTGTAGCGGAAACTATCCGGTGCCAGCTCGTCAAAACGACCGGCGGCGTTCTCACCTTGCGGGTACATCAGGAAGGGCAGTGTCTGCGCGCGCGAGTAGTGCGGCAGCACCAGATCGTGCTCGGTGTTCCAACCCACCCAGTTGCCTTCCCAGCCACCAAACAAAGCCTTGTTCACCGGTGCTGCCACCGGGTGGGTTTTGTCCTTGATCCAGTCCGGTGTTTCCTGGCGCATGACCTTCAGCACATCGGCCGGGTCCATTGCCACCCAGCCATAGGCCTGCAGGAAGACTTCGGCACGGCAATGCTGTGCGCCCTTGAGGCTGGCGGAGTTGCCACCCAATTCTTTGTAGCCAAACGCCGAGGGCGCCAGACGCAAACCATAGACATCGCGTGCCGGCACGCCGACGGCACGGCACATGCCGACAAACACGGCGTTCAGGTCGGCACATTTACCTCCCAGGTTGCCGCTTTCCAGCATGGCCTTGATATCGCCCACACCACAGCCGCGCGTCTTGGGTTCACGGTATGCGTTGTCCACCACCCACTGGTAAATCGCACGGACCTTGTCCACTTCTGCAGTGTCCCCTTGAATCGCGAGTTTGGCGGTGTCCAGCACGATGCCGTCCACCGGGTGCTCTTCGGTCGCCGACCCATGGGTTTTAAGCACCGCCGCGCTCTCG
>CAIQEX010000352.1 GCA_903870955.1 uncultured beta proteobacterium | reverse complement strand
GCGCCGGTGGTGTAACTGGCCTCCGGGCTGAGCAACCAGAGGATGGCGTTTGCCACTTCTTCTGCCGTGCCCGGGCGCTGCATGGGAATGGCGGAGGCGAGTTGCTGCGCCCGTTCGGGTTGGCCGCCCGAGGCGTGAATTTCGGTGTCAATCACGCCGGGTCGTACCGCATTGACGCGAATCCCCTCAGCCGCAACTTCGCGCGCCAGACCGATGGTGAAGGTATCGATGGCGCCCTTGCTGGCCGCGTAGTCCACATACTGTCCCGCGGAGCCCAGCCTGGAGGCAGCACTGGAGAGATTGACGATGGCTCCCCCGGACCCGCCATAGCGTGTGCTCATGCGTTGGACCGCCTCGCGTGCACAGACCATGCTGCCGATCACATTGGTATCAAACATGCGTTTGAGGCGCGTCACGGACATGTTGTCTACCCGGCTGGCGACATCCACCACACCGGCACTGTTCACCAGCGCTGCGAGTGGGCCGAGTTTGGCGTCTACCCGGGCAAACATGGCCACCACTTGCGCTTCTTCGGCAACGTCGGCTTGTACGGTCATGGCCGTGCCTCCGAAGGCGCGAATCTGGCGCACCACCTCGTCGGCGGCCAGCGAATTGGCGTGGTAATTGACGGCCACGGCATAGCCCGCGCGGGCTGCACCCAACGCAGTGGCGGCGCCTATGCCGCGTGAGGCACCAGTGACCAGAATGACGGGGTGGGACATCGGTAAGGGTAGAGTATTGGGTATGAACTCAAATTTTGCCATGGCCCCTAATCACGTCCTTCACCGCGTCCTTCGCCGCGTCCTGGCCAGCGCTGTCTTGTGTCTATCCGCAAATGTCTGGGCCCAGGGCGCGCCGCTGCATCTGCTGGTGGGTTTTCCACCCGGCGGCGGCACCGATGCCATTGCCCGAACGCTGGCCGACAAGCTCAAGGATGTGCTGGGCAATCCGGTGGTGGTGGAAAACCGTGCCGGTGCCGGGGGCCAGATTGCCGCGCAAGCACTCAAGGCAGCCGCACCGGATGGCAACACCCTGTACTTTACGCATGACCACGCCATTTCCATCCTGCCGCAGGTGGTCAAGAACCCGGGCTACGAGCCGAGCAAGGACTTTGTCCCGGTTGCTGGCATTGCCACGTTCGTGAATGCATTCGCGGTCTCGGGTGGCACACCCGCCAACTCGCTGACGCAGTATCTGGCGTGGGTACGCAACCAGGGCGCAGGCCACGGCAATGTGGGGGTGCCAGCGCCTGCGTCGGTGCCCGAGTTTCTGGTCAAGCTGATGGCACAAAAATACGCGCTGGATTTGCAGGCTGCGCCTTACCGGGGCAGCGCGCCAATGATGGGGGACATGCTGGGGAACCAGATCGGTGCCGGCGTCGCCTCTGTGCCGGACTTTATTGAGAACCACCGGGCTGGAAAATTGCACATCGTCGCCGTCATGGGCAACACGCGTCAAAGCCTGCTACCCGATGTGCCCACTTTCACGGAGCTGGGTCTTCCAGGATTTGAAGAGGTCGCCTACTACGGCTTTTTTGCCCCCGCAGGAACGCCGCACGCGGCCATCGAACGATTTGCCGATGCCGTTGCCAAAGTCATCGCCATGCCTGATGTGAAGGACCGCCTGACTGGCATGGGTCTGAATTTGGGCTTTATGAACGCCCAGCAACTCGGCAGCCGCGAGCAGGCCTACACCCGGGTCTGGAGCAAGATCATCAAGTCCAGCGGGTTTGTTGCCCAGTAGCGGTGACTTAGCCCCTACCGAACAGGCGCGCAAAGAAGCCCGCTTTGGCAGCCGGTTTGGCGATGACCGGAGCGGGTTTTGTATGGTGGCTGGCATGCCATTTTCCGAAACGCAGGTCATGCGTCATGATGTGCCCGATCAGCCATTTATTTAAAAATCGGCGCAGATCCTGCACGCGGTCTTCGGTCCATTCATCCTGTGTGCCCAAAAAGTCTGCGACATGTGCACCAAATTCTTCGTGCAGTTTGAGGTGCTGTTCAAAGGCCGGGTAGCCACTGGACTCCATCAGATCCTGCTCATTGGAGAAATGGGTGACAACGTAATCCAGCAACTCCTCCACCGTTTGCTGAACCGACTGCAGATTGAGCGCACGGACCAGGGTAAACAAGTGGCGGTGTTCCTGATCCACCTGTGCGACGCCAATCTTGAAGCCCTCACGCCATTCGATTACGTAAGGGGCTTTGCGCTCGACGGTTTCTTCGCTCATAGAGTATTTCCCTTGCCCAAAAAAAGGCAATTCGCTCTACCGGGTCGAAGGACACAACGCTATCGCCTGATGCGGCGAGGGCGCTTGGTGGAGCATAGGCAAAATTCTAGTGAACAGAGATGCATCGGAAAAGCAAACGCAGGCCCATTCCCACAGGCAAAGTGCATTAGCTTGATCTACGTCAGGAAATTTTGGGAGTGCGAAGGCGCTCCCCCATGTGCGCGATTGGAAAGTGTTCAACTTACCCCAGGCACCGCGTTTTCTAGGGTTTCAGTGAAGCTGCATAGGCCGCGAGCGCAAGCATGTCATCCACCGACAGATTCTTGACCGTGGGCTCCATCGGTCCACTCATCGCGCCGGCACGTTTGCCATATTTGAAATCATAAAGTTGTCGAACGATATACGTCGGCGAGCGACCTGCTAGCAAGGGCGCTATGTCGCTGCCTTTTAGCCCGACCCCATGACAGACCTCACACACCAGGGGACCACCTTCACGATCGACCGTGCCGGCAGGGTCGAGAAATAGGCTGCAGCGGACGCAATCTCCTCATCGGTAACGCTCTTCACCAGAAAAGCCTTGACCTGAATCGGCGGCCGATTGGTGACGGAACTTTGCCTCGCACCGCTCCTGAATTCTTTCATCTGCCGGATGTAGTCAGCGCTGAGACATGTGAGATTCGCGTTCTCCGGCCCGCCGGGTCCGTCGGCGCGGTGACAAAAACCGCAGGCATAGACCAAGGGCTTACGCCCCTTGGCGACAATTTCGGGCATAGGAGGATGATCCTCCGGGTGCCCGTCCGTGTTGCGGTGGTTATTTTGAAGCTTGACGCGCATCAAGTTTAAAACATCTTACAGTCGCTCTGAAGGGTATCTGCGAGCCTGCAGACTGTGCGCAGTGACCTGGTGAAAAATACCGGGAACGCAAAATGCGTGGCCTGGAATTTCAAAGCTAAAAAGAGGATTCAGTGCAAACCAAAACTATTCCGAATACTGATTTGCAGATCTCGAATATAGGTCTTGGCACCGCCGCATGGGGCAGCCTTGTACCGGCCGATGAATCCTTCAAACTGCTCGATGCGTACTGCGCCGCAGGCGGCAACTTTCTGGATACGGCACACGTCTACGCGGACTGGTTGGGCGGCGAACGGCACAAAAGCGAAAAGACGCTCGGCCAATGGCTGAAGAGGGGTGGGAATCGGGAACGCGTAGTCCTGTCCACCAAAGGTGGCCATCCCGATCTCGCAACCCCGCTCATCCCGCGTTTGTCGCCCGAAGAAATTGCGCACGATCTGGACGAAAGCCTGGCCTGTCTGGGCGTTCATCACATTGATATTTATTGGCTGCACCGGGACGATCCGAAGCGCCCGGTAGCAGAAATAATGGAGCCACTGCATCAACAGGTCCGGCTCGGCAAGGTCCGCTATGTGGGCTGCGCCAATTGGCAACCTGACCGCATTCGTGCCGCGCAGACTTATGCACGGCAACATGGCCTGACTCCCTTTGTTGCCAGCCAGGTGCAGTGGAGCCTGGCGGTTGCCAATCCCGGAGCCTTTGCCAGTGACCACGCCTTGATGGATGCCGATGCCCAAACTTATTACGCCAGCGCGGGCCTGGGCGTGGCGTGCTACACCTCGCAGGCCCGGGGGTTTATGAGCAAGGCCGCTGCAGTGGGTGTGGATTTTCTGAAACCCGAACTGCGGCGAGATTTTGAGAACGCCGAGACTCTGGCACGTCTGGCGCGTGCACAAGCGCTGGCGCTCCGGCTGAACACCACGGTATCGGCGGTTGCTCTGGCGTACATAACGTCGCAGCCTTTTGTCGCGGTACCGATCATTGGCCCGCTGGACGCGAAACACTTGCATGATTCACTCCAGGGTGCTGACCTGACGCTGTCTCCCGAGATGCTGCGCTTCCTCGCCACAGGAAATTCCTGAAAAGAAAAACACCAGACTATGTCTTCCACTCCATCGGAAATTCCTGTCACCAGAAGGCTGTTCGACGTCCCCTATGCCAACCTGTCGCCAGCACAAATGCTGGACATCTACTGGCCTTCGGGTGGCGTTGGCCCCTTCCCGGTGATCCTGGCGATTCACGGAGGCGCGTTCAAGTTCGGCGACAAACGCGACCGCCAACTCGAACCGATGCTGGCGGGTTTGGCGCGCGGCTATGCGGTGGTCTCGATCAATTACCGTATGAGCGGCGAAGCCATCTTCCCGGCGCTGGTGCAGGATGTGTTTGCCGCCATTCGCTGGGTCCGTGCCCATGCAACGCAATACCATTTTGACGCTGCGAAAATTGCCACCTGGGGCGGTTCCGCAGGCGGCTATCTGTCATTGATGGCCGGGGTGGGTCAAGGCGTGCCCCTGTTCAACGATCGATCACTGGGCAACTCCAGCCAAACTGGAGATGTCCAGGCCGTGGTGGCATGGTTCCCTCCCACAGATTTTCTCGCGATGGATGCGCAATTGGCCGCTTCGGGTTTCGCACCCGACGCTGAATCCGCGCACTGCGCTGTGCACTCTCCAGAGTCGCTCATTCTGGGCCAACAGATCACCGAGATACCGGAGCTTGTGCGCGTGGCCAATCCGGAGACCTATATTGGCCCGGGTCTGCCGCCGTTTTTCATTCAGCACGGCGACGCCGATAGCATCGTGCCGTTCCAGCAGTCGGTGAATTTCGCCGCCAAAATGGAAGCCCAAAAAGTGTCTCTTGAAATCCTGCCGGGTGCCGGCCACGGAGACCCCGCTTTCCAAACTCCGGCAAATATTCAAAAGGTGCTGGATTTTCTGAACCTTCACCTGGCGCCCGGAGGCTAGCCAAAGATCTCGAAACTACTGGGCCTTAGAGCCGGCTCTCGCCGTCGCCATGGAAAATCGATGCGCGGGCAGAATCGACTGACAGGTTCAAGGCATCGCCCACGTGGTAGTTGGTTGCACTTTCGGTGTGGATGCTCATGGTCTGGCCCTGGCAGTCCACCCAGATGATTTGGTGTGCGCCCATGGGCTCCACCAACTTGACTTTG
>CAIQEX010000351.1 GCA_903870955.1 uncultured beta proteobacterium | reverse complement strand
CGCTGTTTGAGGAAGACGCCGCCGATGCCTTGGACATGGATGCCGTGCGCCGGCAATTGGAAGTCAATTTGCTGGCTCCTTTGTCTTTGTCGGCTTTGATGGCCAAGCGCTTGCCGCCCGATGCGTTGCCGGGGGACTGCAGCATCATCCATCTGCTAGACCAAAAGGTCTTCAACCTGAATCCGGACTTTTTCAGCTATACGGTATCCAAGCTGGCGCTGGAGCGCAGCGTGGCCCTGCAGGCGCAGGCGCTGGCACCTGCTTTGCGCGTCTGCGGTGTGGCGCCGGGGTTGATGTTTGTCAGTGGCGACCAGACGCAGGAGAATTTCGAGCGTTCCAGCCAGGTCAACTTAATGCAAACCGCAATCGATCCGCAGCGCGTCGCGCAAAGCGTGCTGTTTCTGGCCGAAAACCCCTGTATCACAGGTGTCACGCTAACTGTCGACAATGGACAACATCTGGTCCCTTTGGCGCGTGATGTGATGTTTGCCGTGCAAGACAATAGAAACCCCTCAACATGACGCTTGACCCCCTTAGCAGGCTGACTCTGTATTGCCGGCGCATCTTCCTGCGCGACCACGAAGTGTCGGTGCAGATCGGTGCCCATGATTTTGAAAAAGGCCAGCCGCAGCGCGTGATTTTCAATGTGGAACTCTTTGTGCCCTATGCCGCATCCACACCCCAGTCGGACAGCCTGTCGGAAGTGGTGGACTACGACTTTGTGCGCGAAGTGATTGCCGACCGTGTGGCCAACGGCCATGTGGAATTGCAGGAAACCCTGTGTGACGATCTGGCCGGGCGTCTGCTGGCCCATCCACAGGTTTGGGCCGTGCGCCTGTCGAGCTGCAAGCCCGACGTGTACCCGGACAGCGCGGGTGTGGGGGTTGAGGTGTTCCGAATGAAAGACGCAATATGAACCGTTCCACGGGCAACCAGATTCTGACGCTCACCGGGCTGCGCTTTGATGCCAGCCTGGGCATTCTGGAGTCTGAAATTGCCGAGCCGCAACCGATCCAGGTCGATGCCGAGTTGTGTCTGGGCTGCCAGCCGCTGTTACCGCAGGATGACGAGATCAACCATGTGCTGGATTACCGCAAGGTGCGCCAGATCATCATTGACGAGTGCACGGCGGTGCACGTCAATTTGCTGGAGACGCTGATTGGCAAACTCTCGCACCGCCTGATGCAATTGCCCGGTGTGGTGGGGGTGCGGGTGAAGATCGCCAAGCTTGAAATTTTTGAAGATTGCGAAGTTGCCATCCGTATGGAGACCGGCCAGTGGGCCACGGTGGCACAAGGAGATTTACGATGAATGCAGTGTGGGTAGAAGAAGCGCCGGAAACCACCGCGCTGGTTAGTCACGACAAACAGATCAAGATTGAGCGTGAGACGCACAAGCTGGAAAAGCGCTTGTGTCGCCAGGTTGGCCAGGCCATCATGGACTTCAACATGATCGAGGAAGGCGACCGCGTCATGGTCTGCATGTCGGGTGGCAAAGACAGCTACGGCATGCTCGATATCCTGCTCAAGATGCAGCAGCGCGCGCCCATCCGTTTCGAGATTGTGGCCGTCAATCTGGACCAGAAGCAACCTGGTTTTCCGGACCACATCCTGCCCGAATACCTCAAAAATCTGGGCGTGGAATACCACATCGAGACCCAGGACACCTACTCCATCGTCAAGCGCAATATACCCGAAGGCAAGACCATGTGCAGCCTCTGCAGCCGCCTGCGCCGGGGCATTTTGTACAGCGTGGCGAGAAGCCTGAAATGCAACAAGCTGGCGCTCGGACATCACCGTGACGACATGCTGCAGACCTTCTTCCTGAACCTGTTTTTCGCGGGCAAACTCAAGGGCATGCCACCCAAACTCACCAGCGACAACGGCGAGTTTGTGGTCATACGCCCACTCGCCAATGTGGCCGAAAAGGACCTGATCCGCTGGGCCGAGCACCGCCAGTTCCCCATCATTCCCTGCACCCTGTGTGGTAGCCAGGAAAACCTGCAACGCGTGCAGATTGGCAACATGCTGCGCGAGTGGGAGAAGAAGTACCCCGGCCGCACCGAGACCATGTTTACCTCCTTGCAAAACGTGGCGCCCTCGCACCTGATGGATCCCAAGTTGTTTGACTTCAAGGGCGTGAGTGCCACCGGCGTGGAAGACGAAGAGGGCGACAAGGCTTTTGACGCGGAGGAATTCACAGCGCCAAAAATGCCGGGCCTGCAGTCGATTCCCCTGGTCCAGAACTGAGCATGCGAAGCACTGCACGTCATTTTGTTGTCGTGGCCATGGCCGCAATGACTTTGACTTTGGCTGGATG
>CAIQEX010000350.1 GCA_903870955.1 uncultured beta proteobacterium | reverse complement strand
TTCCGACGCGGTGTTTTCTGCAGCGTCTGACCAGACCGCCCGCCCCTGCGCCACCGCAGCGCCTGCCAACCCTTGGTCGTCCAGGGTGCTTGCCTTCGAGATCCAGCCCATCCAGTCGCTGGCGTTCCAGGCTTCCCCGCTGTGGGCCTGGGGCCACAAGCGCGGGTCACCGGAATCCAGCATGCCGATCCAGGCCAATTGCAGGCCGCCCTTGGCGACCAAACTCTCGCACACGGCCTCAAACATGGCGACTTTTCCGGTGCAGCGGATGATGGCGTGATCACACGCCAAGAGTGCGGCATACAGTTCCAGCAAACGTTGCTGAGGGCCGGGCGTTTCCATGCTTTGAACCTGTGCCTTGCTTGAGGGTTGGCGATCAGGTGTCCGCGATCGGGTCACCGACCCAGATGGTGGCGCTGAGCTTGCTGCCAATGGAGTGCTCAAAGCCCGAGATTTTCCGAATCACCGCATCGTCCAGCACATGGCCGGCGGTGAGTAGCAACAGGCCGGTGGGCGACGTCATATCGCGTGCCAGCACCATGCCAACCGCCATATCCCGCGACGAGACGCTTCGGGTGGTTGCGGTTGAGACGGGCAGGTCGTCTTGCGCCAAATCGCGTGAGAGGTCCAGGAAGGCGGTCACCACGGCAGGGTCATAGCGATGTCCGCTGCGCTGCCGGATCAGATCCTGCGCTTCCTGGCGACCGATGAGTCGTGGCTCCAGGAGACCAATCTGCAAACTGTCGTAGTCACGCGCCACGGCCAGAATGCGCGCACCAAGGGCGATGTGTTTTCCGGAGCTGCCCAGGGGATAGCCCGAGCCATCAAAGCGCTCCAACTGCGCGGCAATAATTTCCACGGTGGTTTTCAACTCCGCCAGCGGCATCAACAACTGTTCCGCTCTGACCGGGTGCTTGCGAAAGACCTCCAGTTGGCGCGGCGTCATGGAGGCCACCGGGGTCTGCAACAGTTCGTCGTCAAACCCGACCATGCCGATGGCATGCAGGAGTCCCGCGACAAAGATTTCCTGAACCTGCTTGTTGTCCAAAGCCAGGGCATGGGCCAGCCGCCGCGCGGTGTCTGCAACCCGCCGGGAGTGACCGGCCAGGCGGTTATCGCGCAACTCGATCAAGCCGGTAAACATCTTGATGGAGGTGAGAAAGTTGGCCTTAAGGCGCTCGTTGGCAGCATGCAACGCGACGTTGGCCTGCTTGAGTTCCGCCGTGCGCGCCTGTACCTTGACTTCCAGGCTGGCATTGACGATTTTGAGTTCTTCGTTTTGCGCCGTCACCAAGGCTTCGAGGCGCCTCTTTTCCTGCAACAGCGCGGTGCGATCGAGCGCATCCTGCACGGTCAGAATGATGTCGTTATCGTCCCAGGGTTTGGCAATGTAGCGGTAGATTTCACCGCGGTTAATGGCTCCGGTAATCGAGGCAAGGTCCGCATAGCCCGTGAGCAGCAAACGCAGAATATCGGGTTTGCGCTGGCGCACATGCTCGAGAAATACGACGCCATCCATATGCGGCATGCGCATGTCCGAGATGACCAGATCGATGGGTTCCGTCTCCAGCAGGTCGAGTCCGGCTTGGCCGCTCTCAGCGGCCACGACCGCAAAACCATGGGCCCGAAAGAGTCGGCGCAGGGCCGACAAAATGCTGGGCTCGTCATCCACACACAGGATGACGGGACGCTTGCTACCCGTGGCGGTCGTTTCAGTCATTTGTTGTTGGCTTCCGAAGGAAGACTCCCCACTCACAGATCAGAAAAATGCGTGGCTGCCTCCAAAATAGCGGCCACATCACCCAAGGACTCCATGATGGATTCCAGTGTACCCCCTAAGGTCTGCTGCATATGCGCAGAAAGCGCCTGGGCTTTGTCGCCCGCCGCAAAATCAAGCCCGTGGTGTTTGCAAATCTGGTTGGCTGCGTAAATGCACACCGACAGGGGTGGCGCGCTCTCGTCACGCACATACTGGTTGCGAATGCCGTCCACCAGAATGGCCGGGAAGTGCCAGTGCGCCAGCAACATGGCCGCCACTTCGGCCTGATCAAGTCCCGTGACTTCCATCAAGGCAGTGTGCAGCGACACTTCGTGCCAAAGTCCAAACTCCAATGCCTTACGGAACTGGGCCGGCATGACTTGCGCCAGCACCATCTTGCCGAAGTCATGCAACAGGCCGCCGATAAAGAAATCGTTGGCTTCCGCCGCCGCAAAGCGGGTCCCCAACTGCCTGGCGACCGCAGCAGCGGCCAATGAATGCTGCAAATAGGCCTTGTGGTCCAGCGTGGTGTGCAGTGACTCGGGCACCAGACTGACCGCGGCAATTCCCAATGCCAGGTTTTTGATGGTGTTAAACCCCAGAAACACCACCGCATGGTCAATCGAAGTCATCTGCCTGGGCAGGCTGTAATAAGCCGAATTGACCACCCGCAAAACCTTGATCGTGACGATGGGATCGCGCTGGATCACCTCCACCAGGTCGCGCGGCGAACTGGTCGAGTCGCGTGCCAACTTCAGAATATTTTGCACACTCACGGGGAAGGCCTGAATGCGGTCAATCGCATCCAGCAATTCCTTCGAAAAATCCGGACTCAGTGTGTTCATTCAGTCCACTTTATTGCGCTTTGGCAGCCAGACACAAAAACGGGTGCCCCGGCCTGGCTCGCTGGTAACGGTGATTTCCCCGCCATGCTGCTGCACGATGTCATAGGTAATGGACAACCCCAATCCCGTGCCCTGGCCCACCGGTTTGGTCGTAAAGAAGGGCTCAAATATGCGGTGCAAATGCGCGGGCGCGATGCCGGCACCGGTGTCCTCCACGCTGACCCACACCCTTTGGGCTTCCACGCCGCTGGCCAGCGTGATGCGCCCATGCGCCTCAATCGACTGCACGGCATTCATGAGCAGGTTCAAAAACACCTGATTGATCTGGGCCGGGTTGCAGTAGACCAGCGGCAGTTGCCCATAGTCCTTGACAATTTCGGCCTTGTATTTGAGTTCGTTTCGGACCACATTCAGCGTGCTTTCCAGGCCTGCCATCAAGTCGGTCTCCTGCCATTGGTCGCTGTCCACGCGGGAGAAGTCTTTCAAGCCCTGAACGATGTGCTTGACGCGGCCCAGTCCGTCAACCGACTCCTGCAGCAGCTTGGGGATGTCTTCCTGCAAGAATTCCAGATCCACAGCGGCGCGTGCCTGCTGCAGGGCGGGTCCTGGCGGCACGTCCGGGCGCTCACGCGACTGCGCCTCATAGGCCTGCACCAGCCCCAGCAGATCTTTTGCATAGCGCGAGAGGGAGCCCAGGTTGGAGCTGACAAACCCGATCGGGTTATTGATCTCATGCGCCACCCCGGCTGCAAGTTGACCCACCGCTGCCATTTTTTCAGACTGCAACAACTGGCTTTGGGACTCTGCGAGTTGCCGGTTGGTGGCCTTGAGTTCGGCATTCGTGGCTTGCAAAGCCGCCTGTGCCTGCTGGCGCTCGCGCAGGCTTTCCAGCAGACTGCGCCGAACCTGGCGCAGGCCCACCAGGCCCAGCATCCAGATGCAGAAACTGCCGCCGAGGTTGGTGATCAACTGGGAGCGCAGGGCATCCTGGTAGGGTTTCCAGGGGATCGACGCACTGATGCCTCCACGCACGTCGCCCACCCGGTAACCCTGTTTGGCATGGCATTTGACACAGGCAGGCTCGGTGATCAGGGGCCGCATCAGGCGGAAATAGGTCTGCCCCTCGATTTCATCAAGCGACGCTCTATCGGTCTCGCCGCGCTGGAAGGACTGCAGGGCCTGCGACTCCCAGGCATCTGCGGCATTGGCCGCACGCAAGGGCGTGAGACTGGTGATGTGCCCACGCGAGCCATTCTCTTTATTCCCTATCTCATGGGCCTGGCGGTTCATGTAGGCCGGGTTGATCAGAGTCAGAAGGCGTCCGGAGGGCGTCACGATATCGCGCTCTGGCGTGTCGGCCAGATCCGGATTGGGCGGCGTCTGCCCGGTCACCGGAACATAGATTCCACCGTGCAGTGAGGCCCAGCGGCGATAGATCACATCCTTGTGCAGGCTCTCTTCTGCTGAGGCTCTGGCACTGCCCCAGGTGGCGGAATAGGTTTGCCAACCCGACCAGAGTGCCAGTAGCAGGAGCACAGCGGACCAACATATCCCAAGCCACAGGAAACCGCGTTGGATTTTGCGATCCTCGACCGATAAAGGGTTGTTCGTCATACCTGGGTACTTGCTTTTTTACTGACTGTACTCGCCCCGCAACATGCGAAATCTTATGCCAACCCCAAAGGTCTGAATAGTTGCGCGATTGGTTAGCATGGCATCTTCTAAACCCGCCAGGTCCCGATGCCTAACTACCGCCAGTGGAGTGCTGCCTTTGCCTCCTATTTCACCATCATGGGTTTGTGGACCGCGTTCGGGCCTGGCGCGCTCATGGCCTCCAACCCCAAGGCCGCACCCCTGGCGCTGGCGGCTATTACGCTGGCGTACTTCGTTGCCACGCCGTTCATTCGCCAGCTCTGGACTCGGTTCGGTTTTCCCAGGACTATTCTTTTCATGGGTGGCGGTGTGTGCGCCAGTCTCTGCCTGGCAGCTTTTGAGCCGCGCTGGTTGGCCTGGTGCATGCCGATGGCATTTTTCTTTGGTTCTGGTTCGTATACCTTGTGCGAAACCAAGATGCTGGAAGACCTGGCCCACGCCGGACAGGGCCATGCCTTTGGACGGGCCCGCAAGTGGGGCTCATTCGGCTTTCTGGCGGCAGCCTCGCTGGGCGGGGCGGTGTTTTCACTGGGGAGTGTGGGGCGCGGCTTCACCTGGTCGCTGGCCCTGTGCGGGCTGGCCTATTTCGCCTGTTGCATCGCCCTGGCACGGGCCAACCGGCAGCCTGGCAGCGCGGAGCAGTCGAAGGCTGCCGACCCCGTAGCCGCAGGGGTGCACCAGTCGAACCCCGCGCTGGCAGAAAATGCGCCCGCAGCGCAAAGCTCGCTGCGGCGCAAATTCATGGGCTCCGGGGCGGTGACCGGTCTGCGTATAGCCGAGGCCATCTCCACCACCTGGTTTGGTGCCTATTGGCTGCATACCGGTCACAGCCCGCTGGAGACGGGCCTGCTGTGCGCGCTGCCGGTGGCTGCAGAGTTTTGGGCGATGTGGAAAGGGGGCCATTTTCTGGCCCGCTACAGCCCGGCCGCGGTGATGCTGATCTGCTCCGCCGCTTCCGCCGTGCGCTGGATATCCACCCCTTTTTGCAGCCAGCTGTGGTGCGCCGTGCCCTTGCAGTCGGTGCACGCCTTTACCTTCGGCTTTTTCTACCCGGCCTCGCTGTTATGGCTGAAGCATGAATTTGCGGATGACTTTTTCCAGGCCCGCTATGCCACCGAGTCGACCGCGCGCGGTCTGACGGCGGCGGTCACTTACCTGGCAGCGGGTTGGGTCATTGCGTCTTACGGCTACGGCGCCGTTTATGCCGTCAGCTTCGCCTTGGCGGTGCTGTGCAGTTTGTGGTGGTTGCGCGTGCTGCGCAGCTAGGCTATTGCGTTTGCCCGCGGGCAGCGGGTGTTAGCGCTGCTTTGGCATGGCGCTGGTTATTGCAGCGGCCATGGCTGATGGCCAGGTTTTCGATATGGCTGCTACCGCCCTCGCTCAGGGGTTGAATGTGTTCGAGCGTGGCCTCCGCCGGCAGCACGTGTTCGCCGCACATCCAGCAGGGTACGACGCCATGCAGTTGGCGCGCCACGGTTCTATATATTTTGTCTCGGGTGAGTCCCAGTTTGCTCATGCCGCCAAGCATAGCGCCATCAAATGCCCGGCGGTCAGGATGAGAATAATTGCGCAAGGCCGGCATTTTTGCAGTCATTTCGCGCTACGCTCCACGACTTATATACAGGTCTGCCCGGCAGTCGATGCACTGGAGCAGTCACCATCGTTGGAGGAACCTGCCGGTGCGCATAGTGGCAAATGAGCGAACTTTCCCGCGACTGCATCTCGTGGGCACGCTGCTTATCGTCATCACGCTGACGCTGTCTTTGGGCGCCTTCTTCATGTGGCGCAGCGGCGCAGAACACCAGGCCTCTTTGCAACGGATTGCGGCGTCGGTCAACGCGCAGCAGGAATCCCGTTTGCATGCCGAGATGGAGTCCGCCTCCAGCTACATCGAGTTCACCCGTCAGCGCACGCAGGATGTTCTGAAACGCAGCATCCGTGACCAGGTGGACACGGCCATGCAGATCGCCCAGTCCATTTACCAGCGCGAGATCAAGAGTAAATCGGTCGATGAGGTCAAGCACATCATTGCCGAAGCGCTGCGCGAGGTCCGTTTTTATGAAGGCCGTGGCTACTACTTTATTGACGACTTGAACGGTCAGTTCATCCTGTTGCCCACGGCGCCTCAGTTTGAGGGCAAAACGAATTTGGACAACCGCGACGACAAGGGCCATTTCATCATGCGCGGCCTGATCGAAGCTGCCCAGCGACCCGACGGCGAGGGCTATTCCAGTTACCGCTGGTACTCCCCCGACAACCCAAAAGTGATGGACGACAAACTCGCCTATGTGCGCTTGTTTGCACCGTTCAACTGGATCATTGGAACCGGCGACTACACCTACAAATGGGAGCAGATTCAAAAACTTGAAGCCATCAGCCGTCTGCGTTCGCAGCGCTTTGGCAAGAGTGGTTATTTCGCCGTCATCGATAAAGACGGCAACACCCTGCTGTCCCCTTCCGACCCCAGCCAGGAAGGGCGCAACTACCGGGACGTCAGTCCGGCGCAACGCGATACGCTGGAGCAGATTTTGGCCAAAGGGGCAGAGGGCGGCGGGCTGTTGCATTACCGCTGGTCAGAAACTGCCACCGGAGTGCCACAGGACAAGACCGCGCTGGTGCGCAGGTTTGAGCCGTGGGGCTGGACCTTGATGGCGACGATGGAAGACGATGAGTTGCAGGGCGCCCTGCACCAGGAGTTGTCCCACATGTCGGATACGGACCATGAACACTGGACGCAACTAGTCGTCGCCATGGTGATCGCGCTGACCTCGGGTCTGGCCGCATCCTTTGCTTTTGCCAAATGGTCCGGAACGCTATTTGCCAGGTTTCATGCCGAGACAGCGCAAAAAAACCGCGTCATCCAGGAAAGTGAGGCCTTGTTCCGGGCTGTGTTTGACAACGCGGCGGTCGGCATTGCGCAGCTTTCACCGCAAGGGCGATTCCTGCAAATCAACCAGTATTTTTGCGACATGCTGGGCTATTCACGCGACGAGGTCATGGAACAGGGTTTCAGTTACCAGCGCATCACCCGGCCGGAGGATTTGACCAAGGATGTGCCCCATGTGGCCCGCATGCTGCGCGGCGAGTTGGATGACTACCGTGTCGAGAAGCGCTACATCCACAAGTCGGGCCGAACCGTGTGGGTGAGCCTTTCATCGCACCTGCTGCGCGATCCCACAGGTGCGCCGATGTACTTCGTTACGGCGGTGCTGGACATCACCGACAAGAAACATGCAGAGGAACGCCTGCAACTTGCGGCCAGCGTTTTCAGCCATTCGCGCGAGGGGATCATGATCACGGATCCGGCGGGAAACATCATGGAAGTCAACGAGGCCTTTACGCGGATCACCGGCTACCCGCGCGAAGAAGCCGTCGGGCAGACGCCGCGCATTCTGAAGTCCGGACGCCAGGGCACAGAGTTCTACACGGAGATGTGGAATGTTCTGCAACAGGACGGCCATTGGCATGGCGAAGTGTGGAACCGCCGCAAGAACGGGCAGGTCTATGCCGAGTTGCAGACCATCAGCGCCGTCAATGACGCGGATGGCCAGTTGAGTTATTTCGTGTCCCTGTTCACCGACATCACACCGATGGTGGAGCACAACAAACAGCTTGAGCACATCGCCCACTATGACGCGCTGACCGAATTGCCCAACCGCGTGCTGCTGGCAGACCGGCTGCAACAGGCGATTGCACAAAGCCAACGGCGCAACCAGTTTGTGGCCGTCGCCTACCTGGACCTGGATGGATTCAAGACCGTCAACGACAGCCATGGGCACGGTGTGGGTGACCAATTGCTGATCGGGCTGGCCGGGCGCATGAAGTCGGCGCTGCGCGATGGCGACACGCTGGCGCGCATTGGGGGTGACGAATTTGCCGCCGTGCTGGTCGATTTGGCCACCGTCAGCGAGTGTGAGCCGGTGCTGCGGCGTTTGTTGCAGGTGGCCGCCGAGAAGGTCCAGGTCGGTGACAAATTACTTCAGGTCAGTGCCAGCATTGGGGTTACCGTTTACCCGCTGGACGGCTCCGACCCCGACCTTCTTATGCGCCACGCGGACCAGGCCATGTACCAGGCCAAACAGTTGGGGAAAAACCGCTTCCAGCTGTTTGATCTGGAACACGACGTGGCCATGCAAGGCCAGCGCGAGCTCATGCTGCAGATCAGCCAGGGGCTTGAGCGCAATGAGTTTGTGCTGTATTACCAGCCCAAGATCAATATGCGGTCCCAGGAAGTGGTGGGTGCCGAGGCACTCATCCGCTGGCAACACCCGCAGCGCGGAATGTTGGCACCGCTGGAGTTTTTGCCGTCCGTGGACGAGAACCCCTTGAGCGTGGCGATTGGAGAATGGGTGATTGCGACGGCCTTGAGCCAGATGAGCCGGTGGCATGGCACCGGCCATGACATCCCGGTGAGCGTGAACATTGGCGCTTACCAACTCCAGCAAGCCGACTTTTCGCAGCGCCTTGTCACGCTATTGCAGGCGCACCCGGATGTGACGCCCGCACAACTGCAACTGGAGGTGCTGGAGACCAGCGCGCTACAGGACATTTCCATGACCGGCAAGGTGATGAACCAGTGCCGCGACATTGGTGTCGGCTTTGCACTCGATGACTTTGGCACCGGTTACTCGTCGCTAACCTACCTGAAGCACCTGCCTGCGGAAATGCTCAAGATTGACCAGTCCTTTGTGCGCGACATGCTGGATGACAGCAGCGATCTGGCGATTGTGCAGAGCGTCATTGGCTTGGGCCACGCGTTTGGCCGCAGCGTGCTGGCCGAGGGCGTAGAAACACAGGCCCACGGAAACCGCTTGCTGGCCATGGGCTGCGAATTGGCGCAGGGCTACGGTATAGGACGCCCGATGGCAGCGTCTGACTTCGACCTGTGGCTGAAGGACTGGCGCGCCCACCCCACCTGGAAGGCCTGAACCGACGGGCTTTCGTATTTTCAAAAAAGAAAAATATTTTCTAAGTGTATGAACACAAAGAAAGCATTTTCTTTATAATTTGCACTCAGCGAACCCCGGTATCAAGCCGCCGCACGTCGAACGCCGTGCCCGCTGCTGGATTGCCAATTGATCCCTTACTAACGGAAAACGCACTATGGGTACCTTGAATTTTCCTTCTGGTCGCACCTACGACCTGGCCTGCCTGGGGCGTCTGGCGGTTGACCTGTATGCGCAGCAATTCGGCTCCAAACTGGAAGATGCGCGCAGCATGGCCAAGTACCTGGGTGGCAGCTCGGGCAACCTGGCTTTCGGCGTGGCCCGGCTGGGCCTGCGCAGCGCCATGATCGCCCGTGTGGGCGACGAGCAGATGGGCCGCTTTTTGACCGAGACCCTGGAGGCCGAAGGCTGCGACACCTCCCAGGTGCAGATTGACCCGGAGCGTCTGACCGCCCTGGTGCTGTTGGGCCTGAAGGACCGCGACACCTTTCCGCTGCTGTTCGTGCGCGAAAACTGCGCCGACATGGCGGTGGATGCTGCGCTGATTGACGAAACCTTTATTGCCAAGTGCCGCGCCCTGGCCATCACCGGCACGCACCTCTCCACCCCGACCACCCGCAAAGCCTCGCAAACCGCGCTGAACTACGCCGCAAAGCATGGCGTGGTGCGCGTGCTGGACATTGATTACCGCCCGGTGCTGTGGGGCCTGACCAGTCGCGGTGCGGGTGAAAACCGCTATGTGGCCGACGCCCATGTAACCCAGCAACTGCAGGAAATGCTGCCCCACTTTGATCTGCTGGTGGGCACCGAAGAAGAGTTCTTTATTGCCGGTGGTGTGGCCGATGACATCATTGCCAGCCTGAAGGCGGTGCGCGCTTTGAGCCAAGCCACCTTGGTGGTGAAGCGCGGCGCTTTGGGCTGTTGCGTGATTGAGGGCGAGATTCCCGCCCACATTGACGACGCCACCACCTACCAGGGCGAGCGCGTGGAAGTGCTGAACGTGCTGGGTGCCGGTGACGCCTTTTTGTCCGGCCTGATGGCAACCCTGTTGCGCGGCAAGGATTGGGCCGAGTCCACCAAAATCGCCAACGCCTGTGGCGCCATCGTGGTGTCGCGCCACGCCTGCTCGGCCGCCATGCCAACGCCCACCGAACTGGAACACTGGTTCAGCGGCAGCCGCAACCCCAAGGTGGATGCCGACCAGCAACTGGCGCATCTGCACCGCGTGACTACGGCACGCCCGCAATGGCAGGAACTCTGCGTCATGGCCTTTGACCACCGCAGCCAGTTTTATGACATGGCCCGCGAAGCGGCCGTCTCTGATTCGAAAATCCCGGCTCTCAAAAAACTGCTGGTTCAAGCCGCCGCGCAGGTCGAGACCGAGCGTGCGCTGCAAGGCCATACCGGCGTGCTGATTGATGGCGGCGACTATGGCCGCGACGCCTTGGCCAGCGCCACCGGGCGGGGCTGGTGGGTGGGTCGGCCGGTCGAACTGCCGGGCTCGCGCCCGCTGCGCTTTGACGGCACGCGCTCGATTGGCAGCGCACTCATCAACTGGCCAACCGAGCAGGTGGTGAAGTGCCTGGTGCACTACCACCCGGACGACCACTTCGCACTGCGCCTGGAGCAGGAGCAAAGCGTGCTGGAACTGTGGGAGGCGACCCGCGCCAGCGGCAATGAGTTGCTGCTGGAAATTATTCTGCCCAAGGCGCTTAGCGTTGCAGGCCAGGAAGACGCTGCCGTGCTGCGCGCCGTCAAACGTTTTTACAACCTGGGCGTCAAGCCCGAGTGGTGGAAGCTGGCCCCCATGTCAGCGGCCGGCTGGCAGGCCCTGGAAGTGCTGGTGGCCGAGCGTGACCCGCATTGCCGTGGGGCCGTCATCCTGGGTCTGAACCAGCCCATCGCGCATCTGGTGGACAGCTTCCGCAACGCCACCAACCCCATCGTCAAAGGCTTCATGGTGGGACGCAGCCTGTGGATGGACGAGTCGCTTGCGTGGCTGCGCGGGGAGATCGATGACGCTACATTTATCAACCGCGTAGCCGCCAACTACACCGTGCTGGTGGACGCCTGGCGCAACCGCCGCAGCCTGATCCGCGCGGTGGCGTAAACAGCGAATCGGAGAGAAAACCCCATGACTACACAAAGACTCACAACCGCCCAGGCCATCGTCAAATACCTCGCCGCGCTGCGCGTGGAAATGGCAGATGGCAGCATCCAACCCTATTGCGCCGGTGTGTTTGCCATCTTCGGCCACGGCAACGTGGCAGGCCTCGGCGAGGCCCTGTGGGCTGAGCGCGCAGCGCTCCCCACCTACCGTGCGCACAACGAACAAAGCATGGCCCATGCGGCAGTGGCCTTTGCCAAGGCCAATTTGCGCCAGCGCATCATGGCGGTCAGCTCCAGCATCGGCCCGGGTGCCACCAACATGGTGACCGCTGCCGCAGTGGCCCACGTCAACCGCATTCCGGTGCTGCTGCTCCCCGGTGACACCTTTGCCACGCGCGCGCCAGACCCGGTGCTGCAGCAGGTCGAAAGCTTCCAGCAGGGTGATGTCTCGGCCAACGACTGCTTCCGCCCGGTGACGCGTTACTTTGACCGCATCAGTCGCCCCGAGCAGTTGCTCACCGCGCTGCCGCGCGCCATCCAGGTCATGACCGATCCCGCCAACTGCGGCCCGGTCTGCCTGGCCTTGCCGCAGGATGTGCAGGCCCACGCCCACGATTTTCCCAGCAGCTTCTTTGAGCCCGAAATCATCCGTTTCCGCCGCCCGCCTGCCGATGCCTTTGAGCTGAGCCGCGCCGCCGATCTGTTGAAGAAAGCCAAACAACCCCTGATCGTGGCCGGTGGCGGCGTGCTCTACAGCCAGGCCAGCGATGGCTTGGCGTCCTTCGCTGCGAAGTTCGGCATTCCGGTGGTGGAGTCGCACGGTGGCAAGAGCGCCATCCCGTGGGACCACCCCTTGAATCTGGGTGCCATTGGTGTGGACGGTGGCCCGGCCGCCAACGCCCTGGCGCGCGATGCCGACGTGGTGTTTGCCGTGGGCACGCGCCTGCAGGATTTCACCACCGGCTCGCACGCCCTGTTTGCCAAAGCCAAACTGCTGAGCCTGAACGTGCAGCACTTTGATGCCGGAAAATGGAATGGCAGCGCTCTGGTGGCCGACGCCAAAGTCGGTCTGGAACAGCTGACACCCGCCTTGGGCAATTGGCAGGCCGATGCCGCCTGGACCGCACGTGCCGTGCAAGAAGCTGCCGCCTGGGTGCATACGGTGACCCAACTCACGTGCAACCTGCCTGCTGCTGGCACGCTGCCCTATGACGCCGAAGTCATGGGCGCGGTGCGCGACTCGCTAAACGACGCGGGAGGCGACAGCGGCGCACACGATGTGGCGGTGGGTGCCAGTGGTGGCCTCCCTGCCGAGATGCACAAGATATGGCGTGCCTCCCGGCCCGGCAACTACCACATGGAATACGGCTACTCCTGCATGGGCTATGAAATTGCCGGTGCGGTGGGCGTGAAGATGGCGCGCCCCGATCAGGAAGTAATTGTCTTCGTGGGCGATGGCTCCTACATGATGGCCAACTCGGAAATTGCCACCTCGGTGCTGCTGGGCAAGAAGATCATCGTCGTGGTGCTGGACAACGGTGGCTATGGTTGCATTGAGCGCCTGCAAAGCGCCACCGGAAACGCCAGCTTTAACAACATGCTGGACGTTTGCGTGACCGAGGGTGGCGAAGTCCGTCCGATTGACTTTGCCATGCACGCCGCCGCCATGGGTGCCGACGCGGTGCATGTGAAAGACCTGCCTGAACTGAAGAGCGCCATGGTCAAAGCCCGTGCCGCCAAACGCACCCAGGTGCTGGTCATCGACACCACCCACACTCGCACGACCCAAGAAGGTGGTTGCTGGTGGGAAGTGGGCATTCCGGAAGTCTCGGAGCGCCCTGGCGTGAACGCCGCCTATGCCGGCTTTCTGAGCGCAAGAAATGACCAACGCGTTTAACTAACCCCCCACTTTTTTTAAGAGAACTGCTATGACCTGGAACGTACAAATCGGCATCAACCCCATCTCGTGGATGAACGACGACCTGCCCTCGCTGGGCGGCGAAACACCGCTGGAACTGGCCCTGAAAGAAGGCAAGGAAATCGGCTACGAAGGTTTTGAGCTGGGCAACAAGTTTCCCAAGGACGGACCTGGTCTGAAGGCCAAGCTCGACGAGTTCGGCCTGGCCTGCGTGTCGGGCTGGTACTCCGGTTTTCTGGCCGAAGTCGAGCCGGGCCAGAGCAATGCCGACGCAGTCGCTGCCGAGATCGAACGTTGCAAGGCGCACATGAGCCGCCTGCAATACAACAGCGTGAAGGTCGTGGTGTATGGCGAATGTGCCGGTACCGTGCAAGGCCAGATCGAGACGCCGGTTTCCAAGCGCCCCACCTTCACTTCTGAGGCACAGTGGCTGGCCTATGGCGAACGCCTGAATGCCTTTGGCGAGCACCTGCTCAAGACGTATGGCATCAAGCTGGCGTACCACCACCACATGGGCGCCTATGTGGAATCGCCGGCCGATGTGGACACGCTGATGGAGGTGACTGATCCCGCCAAAGTCTTCCTGCTGTATGACACCGGACACGCCTTCTACGGCGGCGCACAGGATCCTGTGGCGATGCTCAAAAAACACATCGGCCGCGTGGCGCATGTGCACTGCAAGGACGTGCGCACGTTGGTGATTGCCAAGGCCCGCAATGACAGCTGGAGTTTTTTGAACGGCGTGATCAATGGCATCTTTACCGTGCCCGGCGACGGCAGCATTGACTACCGCGCAGTGCTCAGCACCCTGAAGAACGCCGGTTACGAAGGCTGGCTGGTGGTGGAAGCCGAACAGGACCCGGCCGTGGCCCCCAGCTACGAATACGCCAAGAAGGGTTTTGACACCCTGCGCGCGTTGGTTAACGAACTGAGCTAAGGAACTTCCATGGTCAGCCCCCTGCTTGCCAAGTCCGCGTCCACAGGCCGCGAAATCGTCAACGTGACACCCGAGCGCGCGGGCTGGACCCATGTGGGCTTTCGGGCCGTGCGCCTGTCCGCCGGTGAAAGCGAAACTGTGGATACCGGCACGCGCGAGCTGTGTCTGGTGGTGCTGACCGGCACGGTGGACGTGACCGTGGACGGCAAGACCTACGCCAACCTGGGCACGCGCAAAAGCGTGTTCGAAGAGGTGTCGCCGGCTGCCGTTTATGTGCCGGCTGGCAAGAACGTCAGCGTCCGTAATGTGCCCGGTGCAACGGCTGTTGCCGAAGTGGCACTGTGCACGGCTCCAGGTGGCAACGCTCGCAGTGCTGGTGGTGGCTCGGGCGAAGTCAGCGTGATCGACTCCGCCGCCATGCGCCGCAGCGTGCGCGGCCAAGGCACCAACACCCGCTACATCTGCGACATCCTGCCGCACGATGACCCGCGCGCCGCCCACCTGCTGGTGGTCGAGGTGATGACACCGGCCAGCCACAGCTCCAGCTACCCGCCCCACAAACACGATGTGGAGCAACCGCCGGTCGAGACGCTGCTGGAGGAAACCTATTACCACCGCCTGAATCCGCCGCAGGGTTTTGCCTACCAGCGCGTCTATACCGATGACCGCAGCATCGACGAAGCATGCGCCGTGGAGGACCACGACGTGGTGATGGTGCCCAAGGGCTACCACCCGGTGACCGCACCGCACGGCTACGACCTGTACTACCTGAATGTGATGGCCGGCCCGAACCGCTTCTGGGTTTTCAAGAATGACCCGGTGCACGAGTGGATGCTGGCCAAGGCTTAAGGCTTATGCATTAGGGCTTTTATCAGGGCAGCCGTTCGTAGCGTGCACCACCCATGGCTTCACCTGCCTGGCGCAACGGAGTGGCCATGACCCAGCAATTGCAAAATTGCCTCGCGCAGCACCTTTTGCTCTACTGGCTTGGTAATGAAGTAAGTCATACCCGCGTTGAGGCACTTTTCCCTGTCGTCGGAAAACGCGTTAGCGGTCAGCGCAATGATGGGGGTTGATGCGTTTAGGGTCAGCTGTCGAATGCGCATCGTTGCGGTCAAACCATCCATGACCGGCATCCGCATATCCATGAATATTAAGTCGTAATGGGTTGTCTTCGCCTTTTCAACAGCTTCAAACCCATTCACGGCGACATCCACTCGAAAGCCCAAATTTTCCAACTGGAAGGTTGCGATTTCCTGGTTGAAATCGTCGTCTTCAGCGAGCAGCACAAGGCGCCCCTCGCATAGCTTGGTCAACTGATCCGGGGGCAACTCCGGGTCGACCGAAGCGGTTTCAATTTCACTTTCTTCCGCAGTTTCGATTTGCACATGTACGGTGAACCAAAATTTGCTGCCCCGTGCCAGTTCACTCTCGACGCCAGCAGTCCCGCCCATGGCGTGCGCTAATTTTTTGGTGATCGTGAGTCCCAGACCCGTTCCACCATACAGACGCGTGGTGCTGGATTCAGCCTGTGAAAATGGTTTAAACAAATGCTGCTGTTGGTCTTTGGCGATTCCAATGCCGGTATCACAAACTTCGAAGCGAATCGTCGCAACGTCATCTTTCTTCTCAACCAAACATGCGCTCAAGGTTATCTTGCCTTGGCTTGTGAATTTGACCGCATTGCTACCCAGATTCAATAAAGCCTGGGTGATGCGCGTGGAGTCACCCCGGACAGAGCCTGGCAGGTCCACCATGTTCACATCGATTTCAAGCCCCTTGGCTTTGGCTGAAGTCTCCAGTATCTCAGCCACGTTCATCACGATATCGCGGGGTCGCAGACTCTGGTCTTCCAACACCAGGCTGTTCGCATCAATTTTCGAGAGATCCAATATGTCGCTTATGGTTGTAGTCAGATGGCGGGTGGCCAACTCCATTTTTCGCAAGCGATCAGCCTGAGTTGCGGTCAGGGGCTCCTGTCGGACGAGGTTTGCCATTCCTGCAATGGCATTGAGCGGCGTACGAATTTCGTGGCTCATGTTGCTCAGAAAATCACTCTTTGCGCGCGTCGCTGCTTCCGCCAGCTCTTTGGCTTCCTGCAACTGGACTTGGCTTGCCATGAGCGAGTGCATATCAGCGCGTTGCTGATGCCACGATTTGCCCAGGGCGCGCGCAAAGTACAAGTAACCGCAAGCCGTCAACAAGAGCAAAAGGGTGACGGACGTTGCGATATTTCTCCATTCATGCAATGCCGCGTCAACCGGTATTCCGACGAGGGCTACAAAACCATGTTCTGCGTTGACCCGGTAGGAATAGATCCTGGCAACGCCATCGGGTGTCGTTGAGCCGCTGCGGAATACGCCTCCAGTTGGTTGTGTGGCGATGGCCGCTTTGAATTCGTTCGAAACCCTGGCATCTCCTATCGGCACATCCTGCGCGATTCCAAACGAACTCCGTGCAATCAGTTTCATTTCCCGATCCCTGAGGACTACGGCACTCCCCGTGGGCAGCTTGAGCTGATCGAACCTCTGTTTGATCGTGTCAATAAATGCCGATCCATAGACCAGCCCGCCAAAAGATCCATCCGGTGTGTTGTATCTGCGCGCCATCAACCAGATCCACTTCTGGGATATCTTGCCCACCACGGGCTCCGAAATAACCAGACCCGCTTGGGGGTCGTCGCGCAATTTCTTGTAATAGTCGCGTTGGGCTACGCTTGCGGGAGTCTGTGGAATGCCCACTCCATAGATTGCCACACCCTCTGCATCGGTTGCACGTAGCAAGTCGGCACCGGGCAATAACGCCTGCTGTCGTGCCAGAAATCGCGTAATCGAATCTTTATTGGGCCGCCCCTCAACCCATTGATGGGAAATTTCGTCAGCAGAGTGTTGCAACGCGATGTCGATATCTTTGACCAACCCGGAGATGTTTTGCTCAACAGAATGGGACAGGTTCTCGGTGAGAAGCTGCGTGCGGGCTAAATTTTCATACCTGAGATATGACAATCCAAAAACGCAAAGGACAACGACGATCGCCAATGAAAAACCAATAGCTGCGTAGAGCAACCTGACATCCGATAGCCTGTATCGTGAATTTATTCCAACCGGGTCAGTCGTGTCTTCACTCATCCCATAGCCTTTGTATCGCGTCAGCCCTCTTAAGATTCAATTTCTCAAACTCTGGTGGACGGGTCAACCCGGCGATCGGATAGGCCTCAAGTCCGCCACAAAGCGAGTACAAAAGTATCCTTCGAAAGAGTCAACCGCTGGAAATCTAAAGTGCCATTCTTGATCTAACGCAAAATGAAGATGGCTTGCTATGCAGCTTCAACCGGCAGTCGTTGGGAGTGCGTGGCACACGCACCCTGTCAATGCGTCCCCTTACAAACCAAAGCCGCCGGAAAATACCTCGCGCAGGTAGCCCACAAACGCGGTGACCGCGAGGGGTACATGGTGCGAGTAGGGGCGTATGGCGTAGATGGTTTCGGCAAACGCGCCGACCGATTTCCATTCGGGCAGCACCTGCACCAGCTTGCTCTGGCGCAAACTGGTCTGCGCCGTGAAGTCTGGCAGCAAGGCAATGCCCAGACCCGCCAAGGCGGCGTCACGCAAGGCCTCGCTGTTGTTGGCGGACAGGGAGCCGGATATGGGCACCGTCACCCGCGCCGATTCTCTAAGCGCCTTGAGTGGCTCAAAAGTCCAGGCCGGTGCATCGTGCCCGCGCCGGTAGTGCAGGCAGTTGTGTGTGACCAGGTCCGCAGGTGCGGCCGGGACTCCGCGTTTGCGCAGGTAGGCGCGCGTGGCCACCAGCACCGAACGGGTACTGCACAGGGGCCACGCCACATGCGTATCCGGGGGTGCAGCCGTGTGGCGGATGGCGAGGTCAAACCCTTCGGTGCCCATGGAGCTGAGGCGATCAGACATATCCAGTTCCAGACGCACTTCCGGGTACAAGCGCAAAAAATCGGTTAACCGGGGCACGAGTTGCTGGCGCGCCAGGGCGACCGGTGCGGTGATGCGCAACAGCCCACGGGGCGCGCCTGCCAGATCACGCACACTGGAGAAGCTCTGCGCAATTTGCTCAAACGGCGCCCGGGTTTCATCGACCAGGCGCTGCCCGGCCTGCGTCAGCTGCACGCTGCGCGTGGTGCGCCGAACCAGCTCCACACCGGCAGCCCGCTCCAGCTCGGCGATGTGCTGGCTCATCGCGGCCTTGCTCACCCCCAGGCGGGCCGCAGCGGCGGTGTAGCTGCCCTGCTGCGACAGCACCATGAGCCAATGCAGATGGTTCCACGGGTCTTTCAATTTTTGCTCAATCATGGGTCTATTGTTCACCATTTGGAACAATCAATTCAAGCCGTTGGTCTTGTTTCATCCCCCGGCACGACATAGACTTGGCCGCTGATCTGAACCTGAGCAGGCAGTGCGGATTCAGCCAACCCCTAAATTACACCGAGACGCGCAATGACCCCCTACACCGATTCGACCGAAGTTGCCCAGTACATCCAGGGCGCCCGCAGCGCTGGCAGCAGCACCCGCACACAACCCGTGTACAACCCGGCCACCGGCGCAGTCGCACGCCAGGTGCGCCTGGGCAATGCGGCCGATGTGGATGCTGCAGTGGCCTCGGCCCAAGCCGCCTTCCCGGCGTGGTCTGACACGCCACCGATTCGCCGCGCCCGCGTGATGTTCAAGTTTCTGGAATTGCTGAACGCCAACAAGGACGAGTTGGCCCGCGTCATCACCGCCGAGCACGGCAAGGTGTTTACCGATGCCCAGGGCGAGGTGGCACGCGGCATCGACATCGTCGAATTTGCCTGCGGCATTTCGCAACTGCTGAAGGGCGACTTCACCGACCAGGTGAGCACCGGCATCGACAACTGGACGCTGCGCCAGCCCCTCGGTGTGGTGGCCGGCATCACGCCGTTCAACTTCCCCGTCATGGTGCCGATGTGGATGTTCCCGGTGGCGATTGCTGCGGGCAACACGTTCGTCCTGAAGCCCAGCCCGCTGGACCCCAGCCCCAGCCTGTTGATTGCCGACCTGTTCAAGCAGGCCGGTCTGCCGGACGGCGTGTTCAACGTCGTGCAGGGCGACAAGGAAGCCGTCGATGCACTGCTGGTGCACCCCGATGTCAAGGCAGTGAGCTTTGTCGGCTCCACACCGATTGCCAACCACATTTATGAAACCGGAGCCCACCATGGCAAGCGCGTGCAAGCTTTGGGAGGTGCCAAGAACCACATGGTGGTGATGCCCGATGCCGACATCGACCAGGCGGTGGACGCGCTGATCGGTGCCGGTTACGGCTCGGCTGGTGAGCGCTGCATGGCCATCAGCGTGGCCGTGCTCGTAGGCGATGTGGCGGATCGTTTGATCCCCAAGCTGCTGGCACGCACCAAGACCTTGAAGGTGCTGGACGGCATGAACCTGGCCGCCGAGATGGGCCCCATCGTGACGCAGTTGGCGCATGACCGCATCACCGGTTACATCGCCCAAGGCGTGAAGGAAGGCGCCACGCTGCTGCACGACGGCCGCGAGTTCAGTGGCGCGTCTGCCGGTGCCGGTTGCGATAACGGCTTCTGGATGGGCGGCACATTGTTTGACCACGTCACCCCCGAGATGCGCATCTACAAGGAAGAAATCTTCGGCCCGGTGCTATCCTGCCTGCGCGTCAAAGACCTGGCCGAAGCCGTGGACCTGATCAACGCCCATGAGTTCGGCAATGGCGTCAGCTGCTTCACCCGCGACGGCAATGTGGCACGTGAATTCAGCCGCCGCATCCAGGTCGGCATGGTCGGCATCAATGTGCCAATCCCCGTGCCCATGGCCTGGCACGGCTTTGGCGGCTGGAAGAAGAGCCTGTTTGGCGACATGCACGCCT